>JBCBJE010000027.1:0-13808 GCA_038523735.1 Cyanobacteria bacterium J06626_18
ATCACCCTTCCCCGTTTGCCCCAACCATTCTATGGACCCAGCCCCAACCACCAGAATTTGACTGGCAGGTTTTGCCACCATTGCCGTGGCAGCCGGATTTTGTGGATCGATTAGCTGTCGCGACGCGCGATCACGCTGTAGAGGCACGATCTATTGCGCCTCTACAGCGTCCAGGGCAGCATCCGCTGCATGAGAAGGGCTATTTTTACTGCCTCGATTTCTCTTCGGTGTTTGCGGCTTCAGCAATTCAGGCAATCCCCGGCAAGGTCGATGTGGCGATTGATCTGTGTGCAGCGCCGGGAGGCAAGAGCCTATTTACTTGGGTGGCCTTGCGTCCGCAGCAGTTGCTATGCAATGAGGTGATTCGTAAACGGGTCAAGATCCTGATTTCTAATTTGAAGCGCTGTGGGGCGATGGAGGCGATCGTGCTCAGCATGGATCCGTCTGTGCTAGCCGAGCAGATGCCTCACTGTGCTCAGCTAGTGCTGGTGGATGCGCCCTGTAGTGGTCAGTCACTGCTGGCCAAGGGGCAAGCGGTGGCGGGTTGTTTTCACAAGGTCACGGTCAACCGCAATGCCAATCGTCAGAAGCGGATTTTGGCACATGCGGCGCAGTTGGTCCAGCCAGAGGGCTATTTGCTCTATTCCACCTGCACCTATGCTCCCGAGGAAAACGAGCAGGTCGGTGCCTGGCTGCTGAAGAAGTTTCCTGAGTTTTCGCCCATGGAAGTACCGGCGCTGAAGGATTACCAGTCACCGCTGACGGAGTTGCCCTGTTATCGCCTCTGGCCCCAGTCAGGTTTAGGCGCGGGAGCCTTCACGATGCTATTTAAGCGGGAGGTAGGGGCGATCGCTCAACCTCTAAATCGGGAATTCCTCGATGAGCACCAGTTTGTTTTGTATAGAACAAGAAATTGATCGAAATAGGTGGGAAGATGACCCTTACTTTTAATAGGGCTGCTTAAAGTAGTTTGCTTATGGAATTTACTCCTAAAGTAATCGAATCCGAAGCAGAATATGAGCGAACTCTATCCATTGTTGAGAGGTTGACATTCGACCAAAACCGAACCTCGGAAGAATCCGCACTTCATAAACTGCTGGTCATGCTAGTTAAGACCTATGAAGCAGAGCGTTATCCCATGCCTCAATCCTCACCAGATGAGATTTTAAGACACATTATGGAAGCTAGTGGTACTCGTCAGGTGGATTTAGTGGGGATCCTGATTTCCAGCGGTGTGGTGTCGAAAATCGTAAATGGAAAAAGAGCGATTAATACGGCTCAAGCTAAGATTTTGTCTGAGTTGTTCAAAGTGTTTCCGGAGCTATTTATCTAGAGGTTGAGCACTACCAGTTGAGCTGGATTGTTTACAACGTAGAGCAGGAGGCGATCGCAAAATGGCTTTAGAAGAATACCGAGAATATATTCAGCAGTTGCTCTCGCAGCGAGCCCAACGAGCCCAACGAGCCCAACGACAGCATCAAGAAACGAGTATGAGGTCAAACACTCTTTGATGTAGAGTGAGACCACTATCAATTGCTATATGTAGGATGGCGTGGAATTAAGCGCGATTTTGGTTGTGTTCTTCATTTGGATATCAAAGACGGCAAAATCTGGATTCAGCACGATGGGACTGAAGTGGGAATTGCTAACCAGCTTGTGAAACTTGGGGTTCCCAAACAAGATATCGTTCTTGCTTTTCATGAGCCAGAAGTCAGGCAATTTACTAATTTTGGTACAGGCAATTCGATGTCATCGGCGATCGCCTGAAAAGTCTGAAGAACAAGAGAAAGAAATCACCCGTTGGAGTGTTGGTGCATTGCCTCTGGCAAGGCTGCGCCAACGTGCCTCGACACCAATCTACAGTGGTACGTTCATTGCGAGAAATTACTTTATTGCTTGGCTTAGAGCGATCGCAGTTGCTGATTGACTGTTTCAATGGGAAAAAATTCTGGGTCAAAGTCACCCCCAACCCACTCCAGTAAATCTTCATAATCTGGCGCGTCGGGATCGTTGAGATGTTCCAGAATTTCTTCGTAGCCCCACACGCCCCCGCAATCTTCAGGAGGACAGGCCCGTTCGCCTTCTAAACAGTGAGGAACCGGCAGCGAGTCATCGGCAGGCAGGCTGTCTTCCAGGGTCAAAAGATGGAGCCAACCATCGCCAAAATCGTAGAGGTAGGTAAAACGTGAGTCACGCTTGAATTCAAGATCTGCCAGTGTTACTTGAGTGGAATCTTGCGTATCTTCCAGGGGCGGATCAAAGGGGGCAGCATAGCGATCGCCCTGAATTTCAAACACATGGAGATGACTGTTTTGCCAACCCATCACCCGCTGAAGCACCTGATGCAAGTGGTCTAGCGTGGCGCGATCACTAACCTGAAACCGCCGCCAAATCGGAGGTTCACTGTCCGCTAGCCAGACCTGCCACCGTAGAACGGACGCTTCCGCCATGTCATCTCCTGTATGGTGTTGGGCTAATCATAGTTGGGGAGGAAGCCAGTGGGTAGTGGGTAGTGAATAGTGGGTAGTGGGTAGTGGGTGTGATGCAGTAGCGGTCAAGAACAAAGAACTATCAACCATTAAAGATTAACCAAGAACCCTCCACTCTCCACTCTCCACCCTCGACCCTCCACTCTCCTACTTCCTCAAAGACTAGAACTCGTCCCATACTCTTCCAGCCAATCCCGCCCTAACTGGATGGTGATATCGGAGTCCAAAACGCCAGTGCTTTCGACGCGGACTTCACCGACGCCGAGAAAACGTTGCAGAGTCTCGGCACTGGGAAGGTCACCACGCTGGGCAACGACCCGAGTGAAGGGAAGTTCTTCGTGCCAGTCTTCTTCGATGTAGACGTTGTAGTAGCCGCTGTCGTAGAGCGTTTGGATCAGGCTTTCGACGGCGATCGCGTCACCTGTACTGTCTTGAATCGCAATCCGCAGATACTCCGGATCTTCAGAAGCAGTGACTTGGCGAGTGCCGAAACTAAAGTATTCAGCCACCATGTTGTCAATCTCGCGAAGGTTGGGGAGCCAATAGCTCAATTCGTAGTCGTAGGCGTCGCTAAACTCCCCCGGCAACATCAGCATCTGGACATTGTGGGCATTGGTTTGGGAGGCATAGCCAGAGAGGGCTAGCAACTCTTCCACGCTTAGATTGGTATCCACATGGGACTGAATAACAGAGAGGATTTTGGGTAGGCGGGCGATCGTTTTGGGATTGAGGGTTTGCTCCACCACGGCGCGCATCATCATCTGCTGCCGTTGAATCCGCCCGATATCACCATTGTCGTCATAGCGGAAACGCAAAAACTGCAGTGCTTGGTCACCATCAAGACGCTGCTCACCCGCCTTGAGGTTAATGTATAGATGCTGGCTATCGTCTTGATACTTCATATCGGTGGGCACATTTACCGTTACCCCACCTAACGCGTCGATAAGTTTTTCGACCCCTTGCACGTTGATACGAACATAGCGATCAATTTCGACCCCGCCCAACAATTCGTCAACAGACAGTGCGGCTAAGGCCGGTCCCCCATCCCGATTTGCTTCATTCAGCTTAGTCAAACGACCATTGACCGTGGTGCGCGTGTCGCGGGGGAGCGAGAGCACTACTAGTTGATCAGTGTGAGGATTGAACCGGATCAGCAGCATGGTGTCGGACAATCCTTCAAAGGAATCTACCAGCGCGTGGTAGCCCAAGTCCTCCAACTCAGGGGAAGGCTCATTGACATCGCTGCTGAGGACTTTGACACCGAGCACCAAAATATTGACAGGGCGCGTTAATTTGGGCAAACGCAAACTGTCACCAGATGTGATGGGTTCATCCTGATTAAAGGCAGAAGATTCTTCTTCGGTCAGAGTATTTTGCAGGAGAGGGTTGCTGCCCATAGAAACAGCCAGAAAAGCCCCACCCACCGCAGATGTTACAGCTACCCCAACCAGCGCAACGCTGAGTCCGAACCATTTGGGAATACGAAATCGACGTTGCTTTTTGGGCGAAGATTGGGGATGATTTTTACGGGGCGGGCGGGAGAATTTTTGGTTAGACACGAACAACCTCAAACCACACGGAACAGTCTTGTATACAGAAACAGGCAGATTCCCTACACTTGAGCTTAGGCAATCGGAATGCACGCTTATTCATCAACAGGCAAGCAATTTCCTGACAAATCGCCGTGGATGCCTGCAAATCCAGGCCTTCAAGTTGGCTGAAGAGCCCTCTGAAGCTGGGGCAGGGTGCCCGAGTAGCAGACATGTTAACAGCTTTCGCGAAATGCAAAGCCCGCTATGGGTAGGAACCTTGTAATGGGTCTCATGTATTGTATTGAGGAATTCCAAAGTTGCCAGTTTTTTACGGCAGGCGATCGCCAATCTTACTAATTCCAGGCAATCGTACTGTTTTGCCCTGCAGCAGCCGCACCATCAGCCAAAAGTTAGTTACAAAGTAGCCCGTAGTCGCCAGCAAGCTAGATATCAGCAGGCGTGTAGAGGCAACATCCACCGCTTGTGCCCCTGCAGCGGTTACCCCATACACCATGACCCAGGTAATTGCGAGGGCGATCGCGGTTTTGCTCACAGTCTGTTCGCGGCGGCTACCCTGCTTTAGATACAGGCTCCACAGCGACGGAAAGAACCCAAAGATCGGGACCAGGTAGATGACCAGCTTTAGGGTCTCTAATTTCGTTTCGGAATCAGTGTGACGAGAGCGCATAGGTCAACAATGTGCGTAGCCCTTATCCTAGCGCTGAAGCTTGAATACTCAAGATCTCCCAGATCCCAGGGATTTTGGAATTAACGATAACAATTCTGCCTACCCAACATTAGACCTCTGGGATCTGGGAGCTGGACTATCACTTTCCTAGAATCAGCTCCAGCCGTCGCTGAGACTGTTTCAAGGCTTCCTCAGGATCAATTCCTAACAGCACCGCCTCGATCGCCCGCCCGAAGTTTTCCGACAAGTAGGAATAGCCAGGAATCACAGGCCGGGAACGAGCCCAATCCATTTGGTTCAGAAAAACCTGGAGGAGCGGATTTTCAGCTAGAAACTGCTGGTATGGCTGGTTATCGCGTACAGCTAGATTTATGGGCAAGAATCCAGTCTGCAGAGCCCAGTCCTGCTGAAACTCTTCGCCAAGAATGTATTCCATAAATACAAGCGCTGCCTCACGCTTTTCTGGTGTTGTGTGGCACAAGAAGAAGTTCTCTCCGCCCAGAACGGCAGCAGGCTCTTCAGCCATAGGCAGGGGAAAGACATCAAAGTCAATCCCGGCGGACTGCATTTCAGCCAGAGTCCAGGGTCCCGTGATTTGCATGGCAGCTTTGCCCGTGCGGAAGTTGTCGGTCTCAAAGCCGCGTTCGGGAGCCGATAACAGAACGGAGCCATCGTTTACTAAGTTTTGAGCAAAGGTGAGAGCTGCGATCGCCCCTTCATTGACCAAGTCTGGCCTTGCTTCCTGATTCAGCCACCCCCCGGCGCTGTAAACAAAGGGCAACCAAACAAACACCGTCCATTCCCCCTTGCCCAACGAAAGGAAAATGCCGTGCTGATCAACCCGTCCATCATTATCAGTGTCTTTAGTCAGGGCTTGAGCAGCCTGACGCAAATCTTCCCAAGTACGAGGCAGTTCTGTAATTCCTGCCTCAGCAAACAAGCTAGGCCGATAGAATACTGCAGCGTTGTTGGACCCAAAGGGAATGGACCAGAGATGATCTTCAAATTCCATCGTTTCCAGCAGCGCCGGTTCTAACTGATCGATTAGAGGCGATCGCGTCAACCACTCCTCCAACGGTTCGATGGCTTCCAATTCCACCAACTGCCCTGTCAGCGTTGGGTTGTACCAAAGGATATCAGGAGCCGCGTCTCCCACTACAGCCGTCAAGATTTTGGGGATTTGCTGATCGGGGTGCCCGATATATAAAGAATCTACCTGAATGTCGGGATGGTGATCGTTAAAGCGCTGCACCAGTGACTGAAAAACCTCTCGATTGGGCGGTGGCCCGATGCCCTGCCACAAGGTGAGATGAACACTCTCTGACTCACTGCTCATTGGCGGCTGTAGCTGGCAGCCTGCAAGCGTGAATGCCAAAATTCCAGCCAATACCCAAAGAAACCAGCGGTGAAGGGACATAGGTTGCCTGATCGCATTTTCCCTACCCTACTTCAAGGGACGGGTCTCTTGGAGAGACCCGTCCCTTGAAGAATCAATCAGCCGCCTTCATCTGAATGATGGTAAAGAATGCGCCTTGCGGATCTTGGATAATTGCGAATCGTCCCACATCCTCTAGGTCCATTGGCGGCATATCAATACGGCCTCCTAGAGCCTTAGCTTTCTCAAGCGTGGCATCACAATTGTCAACGGCAAAATATACTACCCAGGTAGGCGGCATGTCGCCCCAATCGGGCTGGATCTCCATCATTCCAGCATTGTGGCGATCGCCATTGAGAAATTCTATATAGTCGCTTCCTATCGCACTCTTACTGGTTTGGGTTGTCCAGCCAAAAAGCTCCGTGTAGAACTTGGTAGCCCCCTCGATATCCTTAGTCTGCAGCTCATTCCAGCAGAGGGTTGCGGGCTCATTGGCCAAGTCAGCGCCAATATGGTCTTTGGGCTGCCATAGAGAAAAAATGGCTCCAGTCGGATCTTTAATCAGGCCCATGCGGCCCGATTCCATGACGTCGCACGGACCTTCCAGTACCGATCCACCCAAGGATTTAGCCTTCGCGACGCTGGCATCGACATCTTGGACCGAAACATGACTCAGCCAGTAGGAGGGAGTGTGCTGCTGCATCGCTGCGCTCATCTGATAAAGAGCACAGACATTTTTACCGGCTTTCTCAAGCATGGTGTACACCATGCCTTCACCCGCAGGAACGTCCGTAGCCGTCCAGCCAAATAGCTCGGTATAAAACTGCTTAGCCGCTGTGGCATCAGTAGTGGCTAAATCGACCCAGCAAAAGGTGTTGGGGGGATAGGTTTTGAACTCGGCCATTTTTGCTACCTCTGTAGGAACAATGAACTCAATTCAATGATTCTTTACAAGCTCAATTTGGCTTTTCAAGACACTCAACGGTATGAGCGGAATAATTCCTGACTACAAATAATTTTGGGCAAGAATTATCCTAAGTCGATATTGGTTCCTTTGTACTATATTGTCAAGCTACTCAGGGGACGGGTTTCTTTAAGAAACCCGTCCCCTGAGCGGCGGTTAACTTGTCAGGTGAAGAGCGATCGCGGTATCTATGGGGCCAGGATGTACGCCCTTAGAGTCCATAGTTGAATTGCCGCGAATATCACCCTTGCAAGTATTGCTCGCATTGTTGTCCCCGTCGCGATGGTCTTGGGCGGGTTCATCGTGGGCTTCATTGTGGAGCGCGAGGGTTTGAAACGGCTCCGGGCTCTCTCTGCCAGACTCGGCTCGACATTGCCAATCAAGTGATGAATGAAGTGGCAGGAGGGGTTCCTGATTCCGATCCGTGGATTCGATACAAGGAATTTGGCTACTTCGCGATTACGATGACAGTCTATCTGCGCATCCGCGAGTACTTCGATCATTTAGTGGTCCGTCATGAGTTCATCAAGCGGCTCCACCGCCGCTTTCGGGAAGAGCAGATTGACCTGCCCTTCCCCATCAAAAGCGCCTTCATCCCGATGCCTGTGGATAAACATCGCCTCAATCATCCTGCGACTCAGGAGCGCCTATCTGATCTGCCGTTTCTGCAGAAGGATTGAGGGCATCCTACAGCGACCGGGTTTCTTTATTGGGTTGGGATATACACATATTGGTTGTGACAAAAACCCGGTGCCTAGCCGCTTGCTCACTTTCTTGGCGTTACGACCCAATCGCGCTTGTGGACCACATGGTCGTACCAGGCGATCAGGCTGACGAAGCTCTTCCAGGTGACAAATAGCCAGTGAAGGCCCGTATACAGGACATAGTTAGCAACCGGATAGCGCTGGGCTCGGTAGCGCTGGATGAATAACGTGTGAATAATGCCCGTAGCCATGCAGATTGCTGAAGTTCCCCAGAAGAAGAGCCTGGTTGCGGGTGCTAACTGAATGCCCAAAAATGTCTGGGTCAGGACGGCGGTGTAAATTTGCAGCGAGATGATGGTGAACACTTCACGATAGCTGAGGGTATAAGTCCAATACAGCTTTTGCCCGAGCGTCAGATGGCGACTCCGCCAGAGCCGAGCCTGGTGTAATAGGGTTACCTCTAGCCAACCTTGAGCCCAGCGTTTGCGCTGCTTGAAGAGAGCTTGCAGGGAGACTGGCGCGACTTCCGTAGAAACGATGGTGCGATCGTGAATGAAGCGGAGCCCTCGGGTCACAGCTCGGATACTGACATCGATATCTTCGGTCAGCCGATCGCGGCTAAAATACATGCGTCTCAAAGCATCGGCCCGCCAGTAGGCATTGGAGCCCCCAAAAATTGCGGTATGGGCAATCACGCTACGGGCGTGGTGAAACAGACCATAAATGGCCTCAAACTCCATAGAAACCAGTCGGGCGATTAGGTGGCTGGAGTGATTGCGAACCACACAGCGTCCCTGCACCACCTCATAGCCATTGGCCAGCCACCGCCACGCCCGCGCCACACAGTCAGCACCCGGCCAGTGATCAGCATCGAACAGACAAATCATGTCGCCTCGTGCCACCCGCACGGCTACGTTCAGATTCTCTGCCTTAGATTGGCTGTTGCGAATTTTGAGGGGACAAAAGTTGGGATAGGCAGCCGCTAGCTGATCAAGCTGCTCGTTAACCGGTAACCAAGTCGGACTGTTGTAGGCCAGAATTAGCTCCCAAGGAGCATTGGGCTTGTGAACTTGATGCAGAATATGGAGCAGCGTTTGCAAAATCAGCTCTTGTTCGTTGGGTAGATAAGCGACCACGATAAATGTGACCGACGGATCCGCCTGGGGCAAGGGGGGGATTCGAATCGCTCGGGTTGCCGCTAAGCTTTCGGCCAGGATACAGCCACAAGTTAGGAGATACGCGATCGCTACGAAGCTGTGTAGCCAGAGTGTGTTGACTTTGAGGGCAATGCAAAGCAGGCTGGGCAGCCCCACTAGCACGAGCAGCATAAAAATCACCTTCTGGGCGATCGCAGACAGGCGAAACAGAGACAGCGCCTTGGGAGGACGCTGCCGAGGGTAGACAACTTGCATGACTCAAATCTCGCTATGGATGTCGCAATGCAGAGCTCAAGTGACATCTAGGGAGTGCAGCTGACAGTTGTCAGTCTGAGCATCTCAGGGAGGTGTTAGTGGACTTGGATAGATGGACAACATTCGATATGTGAGCAGGTTTCTTGCGACACAAGGTCACAGAAGCCCCACCGCTATGCAAGTTACAGGGCTCAAGCAGGGTTGTCATCTGTATCGACTTGTATCGATTTGCAAATAATTTAAAAAAACTGGGGCATCAGCCTAAGCGGTCGGCGTGAGTCAAATCAATGCCCGTTTGTACTCGATCAGAGCTGATGCGATCGCTCTAGGCACATGAAGTCTGGCGATTTTACTCAGTAGCAATAAATTCGTCGATCAGCCCTTTATAGGTTGCCCTGGAGTCTACTCAGGGTTACTAAGGCCCAAGACCCAACCCAGTAAATTTGATACATACTCTCTTAAATAGAAGATTAATCCTAAGTTAAATTCTGCTTATGGGGTGTGTCATAGATTCAGCCAAACCGGTTATCAATCAAGGACTGTTGGGTTGCATGAGGCCTTTTACTTAACCCAATACAGCACCCAAAAAGGGCAGCTTGTGCTGCCCACGTTCTCAAAATCGATTGTGAGAAGTTACAGAGAAGCCGATAATCCTACACTTGGGTAGCTTCAGGTACAGCAGCTTCCGGCACTTCAGAGCTATCTTCTGCAGCAGGCTGGGTGCTGCCGGTGAGCTGACCCAGATTGATCTTCACAACTTTGTTGCGAGCTTCTTCAACTTTGGGCAGTGTCAAGGTTAACAGTCCGTGATTGAAGTTAGCCGCGATCGCATCGTTGCGGATCGCTTCTGGCAGGTTCACGATACGGTGAAACACACCATAGCGAGTATCGTCATACAGCGCACGAGTGCCGTCGGCTAGCTCAGGTGCATTTAATTCACCCTTGATTTCAACAGTCTCACGAGTGACCTGCACATCAATCTTTTCGGGAGCTACACCAGGGAGTTGAACGGTCAATACGTAGCCATCACCCGATTCAGCTAAGCGAACAGCTGGGGTTAATCGTGTAGGTGCAGATTCAACACTGCTCCTCACTTCGTCAAACATATGGTCAAACTGACGACGCAGCGTTTCCATTTCTTGCAAGGGATACCAGTAGCGAACCATCTGTAGATTGCCTCCTAAAAGGTGCTTTTGTGTGTTGCTTTCTACGCTTTCTATGATGCGCCCAAAGCCTTGGTAACAAAAGTGTTGGGAACCAAACCGAGAGGTCGAAGTTTCACACCGAATCGACCGTACCGAGATTTCCGAGCCTTGCCGCTTCAATCAACCAGATGTACTTAACCTCTTCTTAGCTTCTCAGGGATATCCTCAGCAGCGGTGTGATCTGCCTAGCTCAAAATCTTGAAAAGATACGTAGACAACGATCTGTAGCTAGCGATTTACAGGGTGGGTGTTGGTGCGAGTTTTGCCCAAGTGCCGTATCACGCCCGGTCCAACTGCAACTGAGTTCTGCTGCTTTTGCTCCTTGTCCTACTTATGTCCTGAGCATTAAACCTATGTCTAGCAACGCTTCCATTCGCTTTGCCTCCTTTAACGCCTCCCTTAATCGCTCGGCGGGGGGAGAACTGATTACTGATTTATCGACGCCCGATAATTTGCAGGCGCATGCGATCGCCGAAACGATTCAGCGCAACAATCCTGATGTGGTCTTGGTTAACGAGTTTGATTTTGACGCTGAGGGCGAAGCCGCAGCCCTATTCCAAGAAAACTACCTATCGGTTTCCCAAAACGGCGTTGACCCAGTGGAGTATCCCTTCGTCTACGTCGCTCCCTCCAATACCGGCGTTCCTTCCGGGCTCGACCTGAACAACGACGGCACCACCGATGGTCCTAACGACGCCTTCGGCTTCGGCTTCTACCCTGGACAGTTTGGCTTTGTCATCTACTCCAAACACCCCATTGTGGAAGAGGAAGTTCGCACGTTTCAGGAATTCCTCTGGGCCGACATGCCTGATGCGCTACTGCCCGAAGATCCCCTCGATGCTGACGGCAACGGCGATACGGCCAACTGGTTCACACCCGAAGAACTTGAAGCGGTGCGCCTCTCCTCTAAGAACCACGTCGACTTGCCCGTCGAGGTGGATGGAGAAGTTATTCACGTCCTGGCAAGCCACCCCACGCCGCCTGTGTTCGACGGACCTGAGGATCTCAACGGTCGCCGCAACTTTGACGAGATTCGCTTCTGGGCTGACTACATCAACGGCGAAGACTACATCTATGACGATGCCGGTGTGTCGGGCGGCTTAGCCGACGGTGCCAACTTCGTCATCATGGGCGACCAAAACTCTGACCCTAATGATGGCGACAGCATTCCTGGCGCAATTCAGCAGTTGTTGGATGATCTACTGGTAAATACCTCGATCACGCCTAGCAGCGCGGGGGGACCTGATGCCGCTGAGCGCCAGGGCTCTAACAATGCCGATCACCTGACTGACCCTGCTTTTGATACCGCTGACTTTGGTGAAGCCCAGTTCGGTGGTCCCGGTAACCTGCGAGTTGACTATGCCTTGCCCTCCAGCACCCTCGATATTGTCGATGCTGAAGTTTTCTGGCTCCCCGACGAAGATCCTCTGTTTGAGCGTCTCAACGGCGACTTCCCCTTCCCTACCTCGGACCACCGTCTGGTATCCGTCGATGTCGCAGCACCCGCGTCCGAGCAGAGCACCGTCACCGACATTGAGTTCCTGGGCGAAGTTACCTTCCCCACAGGCTTCATCTATGAAAACACCGAAATGGGTGGTCTGTCGGGCTTGGCCTACGACGCCGACAACGACCTGTACTATGCCATCTCGGACGATCGCAGCCAGATTAACCCTGCCCGCTATTACACCCTCGACATTGACCTCAGCGATGGCAGCTTAGACGATGGCGACGTCACCTTCACTGATGTCACGACCCTGCTCGGTGCTGACGGCGAACCCTACCCCGAAGCTAGCCTCGACCCCGAAGGCATTGGCCTCACCAACGACGGCACCCTCTACATTTCTTCCGAGGGGGATGCCAACGCGCTAGTGGCCCCCTTCCTCAACGAGTTCTCGCTGGACGGCCAACAGCTGACGGAATTGCCTGTTGACGATAAGTTTGTACCTACGGCTGACCAGAGCAGTGGTATCCGCAACAACCTGGCATTTGAAAGCGTGACCTTAACGCCCGACGGTGCATCCCTCTACACCGCAACGGAAGGGGCGCTGTTCCAGGATGGTCCTGAAGCCACGGTCGATAACGGCAGTCTGTCTCGCATTGTGCAGTACGACCTGGAGACGGGCGAGGCTGTAGCTGAGTTTGTCTACGAAGTGGAGCCGGTTCCCGAGGAGCCAATTCCAGCTGATACTTTCAATACGAATGGTCTGGTAGAGTTGCTGGCGATCGATGATGACGGCAAGCTGTTGGCGCTGGAGCGCGGCTTCTCGGTGGGGCAGGGCAACACCGTTAAGCTCTTTGAAATCAAAACTCAGGACGCAACAAACGTCATCGATGATCTGATGCTATCTGACGCTGATGATTTCACAGCTGTAACCAAAACTGAACTGCTAGATGTCGAAGCAGACCTGGGCATTGCCCCCGATAACCTCGAAGCTCTGGCCTTTGGCCCCACGTTGGCCGATGGTCGCCAGAGTCTCATCATCGCTAGCGATAACAACTTCAACGCCAACGGTCAGTTCACGCAGTTTCTGGCATTTGCCGTAGAGGTGGAGCCTATCACCCCCGTCAACGGCACCAATGCGGGCGAAACCCTAGTCGGTGATGCTACTCCTAACCTCATCAACAGCTTTGGCGGTGATGATATCGCTGCCGGTGATTTGGGCAGTGACACCATCAATGGTGGCGACGGCGATGATGTGCTGCGGGGTGACCTCAATTCGCGTAGCTCCGGCGGCAAGGTTGGCGGCGACGACATAATCCACGGCGGTGCCGGCAATGACCGCATCGGTGGCAAGGCGGGCGACGATCAGCTCTTTGGCGACGCGGGCGATGATGCCATTTGGGGCGACGACGGCGACGACCTCCTGCGCGGTGGCCTTGGCAACGATACCTTGACGGGTGATGATTTCTCTCGTGGTCAGGGTAGCGACACCTTTGTGTTGGCAATGGGTGAAGGGACCGACACCATCGTCGATTTCGAAGTCGGCACGGACTTCATTGGTTTGGCTGATGGGCTGACGTTTGCAGACCTAAGCTTCGGCGGCAATGAGATTGTCGCTGGAGGAGAGGTGTTGGCGATCGTTCAAGGCGCTACTGAGAGCCAGCTAAACAACGTAGCCAATTTCACGCTGGTTTAAGTTCCGACATCCCAAGAACCAGGTTCCTTACAGGGGGCAAATAAAGACTACTCTCTGACGTTCAAGAGGAACCTGGTTTCCCAAAAGCATACGAAAAACTTGAGACACTATAAGCAAAGCCGTACGACATCTAGCTTGTCTGCAGAAGGTTGGCCTGTTATGTAACTGTTTCCCCCAGTCTGTCGCCAACAAAATGCAACGCTAAACAGAAGCGGTTTCATCAAAAGATATGCCGTACTTTGCAAGATTAATTCTGGCTTTTTCTTCATCCCAGTCAAATGACATACCTCTGTTTAGCGTTG
>JBCBJE010000028.1:0-13805 GCA_038523735.1 Cyanobacteria bacterium J06626_18
ACTAGAGCGGCAATCGATACCGTTATACAAGGACTGGCAGAGACTAGAGCGCTCGCCGATAGCAATACGCAAGGACTGGCAGAGACCAGAGCCATAGTCAACAGCAATGCCAGGGCAATAGAAGCTGCGACTGAGTCAATATCGACTCTGGGAAGTGACATTCGCGAAGGCTTTGCTCAGACCAGAGCTGAACTTCAGCAGGAAGTTCAAGATGTGGTTTCGATGATTGGATCTCTAAGTGAGGAAGTGGAGCAAACACAAGAAGCGGCTAAGGCAGCTTCTCAGGCTGTTGACCGGTTTATTACGGAGTCCAAACAGCAGCGTGACATAAATACGGAAGAGCATACGGACTTCAGGACAGCGATGTATAGCATGTTGGCAGAACTAACACGGATTCTACGCTTGCTGCGGAGTGCCTAGATCCCGACCAGAGCTTCTGCAGCCTTACGGAAGTACAGTCAACGCTTTTGGAAGTTCATGATGCTGAAGCGACTACTCGTATGGCTGGGCTGGAGCTACGCGGTATTGATGATCGTGTGGTTGCTGGCGCGATCGCTCGTCTTGGGTCACCTCTGGTGGGTGAGCATTCTGAACTACATCGCGGTTTATCTATTTATTCCCCTCCCAGTTTTGCTGCTGTTTGCCTTGGTACTGCATCGATGGCGATTGGTGGCAGGTTTGGGTATACCGCTTGCCGCCTTTCTGTCATTCTACGGTCCCCTTTTTTTGCCTTCTTGGACTCAGCCTGTTGCTTCTGAACCGGCCATTACAGTCATGACGTTCAATCTTCGACTGGGCAATCGAGACTATCCCCCTCTTGTCGAAATCATTCGTGCGGTGGAAGCGGATATTGTCGGCATTCAAGAATTCGTTCCGGGGCTGATGGCACCGATGCTTGACGAGCTATCAACCGACTACCCCTACAGCGCCGTTGTGACTGATCAGCCTGAAGCAGGCGTGGTGGGTATTTTGAGTAAATTTGCGATCGCGGACAGTACTTCCTTTCCCTTACCCGGCAAGCCTTCTGGCATCAATCTAGAAACAAGTGAGGAATTTTCCCTAGCCGGTCCTCGATTTGGAATTCAGGCCACCGTTTTAGTTGACGATGAGCCCCTGCAGGTCGTCAGCATTGATGCGGTTCACAATCCGACGCTGGGTAAACCGCTAACACAATGGCCATCGGTAGCGCGGGAACACTACACGCAAAAAATGGAAGAGATTCGCCTGCTGGAACAACGATTAGCAGAGAGTTCTGATCCCTTTTTAATACTGTGCGACTGTAATCTGGCAGACACTTCCGAATTTCACTATGGGCTCTCTCGCTTTGCCATCGATAGCTTTCGCGCCAAAGGCTGGGGCTTCGGTCACACACTTCCCGTTGCGATTGGTCCCCTATCCGTTCCAGCAGGTCAGCGGATGGACTACATTTGGCATTCGCGATCGCTCCCCATTTCGATGGTTCGGGTAGGACCAGATGCTGGCAGCTCCGATCACTTTCCGGTGCTGGCAAAACTAGTGCTGAGTCGATAATTCGCAGTTTTCATGCGACGCATAGGACGTTTACGCCACAACCCGGAACATACGGAGTTATGCTCAACGCTTGGTAGGGAAAGATGCAATGTGTGGAGGCTTGGACTCCCACATTAGGCAACTAGGGAAGGCGTCTTCTGGGACGCCTTCTTTCTTTAGATGTTTCTCTTTTATGGACTATTCAGGAACTTGATGCTGTGGGGCGGCATTTTGCCTGCGGTGAGACGCTGCCAGTAATCCTGCAGTGACCGAGCAACCTGGTTCGAGAGCATCAAACAACCCAACAGATTCGGTAGGGAGATCGCGAACAACATCATATCGCTGAAGGCCAGCACCGCTGTCGGTTGGCTGACCGAGCCGACAAACGTCGCCCCGACATACAGCAGACGGTAGGGCAGCAAAAAGCGATCGCCGGTTAGATAGCGCCAGCACTGCTCGCCATAATAGGCCCAAGAAATAATTGTTGAGAAAGCGAATAGACATACGGCAACTGTCAACAAAATGGGGAATCCCCTGACGGCACTGCCAAAGGCCATGGCAACCAAGTCGAACCCTAAGGCTGAAGGGGGAGCTTCTTGATAGGCATTCGTAACGACACAGACGAGGGCTGTGACGTTGCAGATAATAACGGTATCAATGAACGGTTCGAGCAATGACACAATGCCCTCGCGGACAGGTTCCTGAGTCCGGGTTGCAGCATGGGCGATCGCGGCAGACCCAACCCCTGCAGCATTGGAAAATAACCCCCGCTGGATGCCCTGAACCAGAACGCCCACGATGCCACCGCTAACCGCTTCAGGAGCCCAGGCTTCGCGCGTAATCAGCACGACAGCCGCAGGTACATCCGCAACATGTACCAGGATCACCCAGAACCCTGCCAGGATGTAGATGCCTGCCATGGTCGGGACAATCGCACCTGCTACAGTTCCAATCCGCTCAATGCCGCCGATTAGCACCAGTCCGGATAGCGCTGCCAGCAGCAAGCCATACACCCAGGTATAGCTATCCAAGGCAGGCCAAACGTGGGCGATTGCTGCCTGCATCTGATTAGCCTGGAACATGTTGCCCCCACCCAGGGCTCCAATGGCACAGAAAACAGCAAAACTTACAGCCAGGACTTGCCCTAACGGTTTCAGTCCCAGCTTGTCAAACCCCTGTGATAGGTAATACATGGGGCCGCCCGCAACAGTGCCATCCGCCCTAAAGGCGCGATACTGCTGGGCCAGGGTACATTCCACAAACTTAGTGGTCATGCCTAGAAAGCCAGCCAGTGTCATCCACACCACAGCGCCAGGACCACCCAGTTGAATGCCGATCGCAACCCCTGCGATATTGCCCAGTCCGACAGTAGCAGAGAGCGCGGTTGCGATCGCCTGAAAATGGCTGATGGCTCCCGGTTCATTTGGATCGTCATAGCGACCCAAGACCACCTCAATCGCATGCTTGAAGGCACGAATGTTGATAAAGCCCATGCGCAGGGTGAGGTAGGTCGCCCCCACCAACAGCCATAGGATGACTAGTGGTAGTCCACCAACGCTAAAAAACAGCGTGTGGCTCAAAAAGTTAATGGCTCCATACAGAATTGTATCCAGCCCAGTGACGAGGGTTTCAACCCCAGTCCCCCCCGCAAAGAACAAAAAATTTAGCAACAATCACTCCGTTGGTAACGCAAACCATTATAAAGAGTTACGTTTTGTTGCAGTCTCGGGCGAGTGGGCTCTGCCTACTGCCTATGCTTGCGGCACAGTCTGGGCATGTTTCCCAACAATCTGGGCAAATCCCGGAACCGCAGTTTCGATATCCCCTTTCACAGACTTCCGAAACTTGTTGTAGGTAGAACGGATAATGCCCTCGCCTTTGCTCGCCATCCGGGCATCCGTCACACTCAAAATCAAATCAGCGGTACGGGCTTGATTTTGGGCCAAATGTGCAACGGGGTCACCTGCTTTGAGCCCTTCTTCCCACATGGGGTCAAGTGCTTTGAAGGCTTCCGGTAAAAGTCGGCCAATGGCACCTTCTACGTATTGAGGACCAATTCCCTTAACGAGCTTGTAGGCAGTTTTTAACGCCATCCCCCCGAGTCCGCCTTTGGCGGATACCTGCTCATCCATCAGCTCGGCACAATCGGCAGCAATGCTGGCTTTGACAGACTTATCTTGAATAAGGGTGCTGAGGCTCATCGTAAATCTCCGTTTCAGCAGGCGGTTGCCTAAGATTGTTCATGACCTGGGGACGAAATTCATCAGCTTTTGTTCAAGCTTCGAACTTCCTTCACAAATCCGTGAATCTTTGGCTGACGGCTGCATCCTAATCCGAAATCCTCTAAGGGACAACCCTGTCGATATTGCGGCGATGGGCATTGTGATTTCGCCGCTCCACCCTATTAACCCCCACACCCCATTCACGGTAGGGTGATGAACGGGAATCAAGGACGCAAAGGAGGCAATTGTGCATCTGTTAATTCCCGCAGCAGGGGTTGGTCGTCGTATGGGGAGCGATCGCAACAAGCTGCTGCTGCCTCTTCTAGGCAAGCCCCTTTTAGCCTGGACGCTCCTAGCTGCCGAAGCCAGTGAAAGCATTGGCTGGATTGGTATCATCTGCCAGACTATCGACAGGCCTGATTTAGAAGCCATTCTGCAAAGTCTACAGCTGGCAACACCTATGATGTTTATCCTTGGCGGCAGCACGCGTCAGGAATCGGTCTATAACGGCTTAGAGGCCCTCCCAACAGATGCGGACCAAGTTTTGATTCACGATGGTGCCCGGTGCCTGGCAACGGCAGAACTCTTCGACCGCTGTACCGCAGCGCTGCAAACCTGCCCCGGCCTCATAGCAGCCATTCCAGTTAAAGACACCATTAAGGTCGTCGGTACCGACGCATTAGTTAAAGACACTCCTGACCGCAGTGCGTTGTGGGCCGCTCAAACCCCCCAGGGCTTCCACGTCGCGAAGCTAAGAGCAGCTCATGCTCAGGGTAAGGCTCAGGGATGGGCTGTCACCGATGACGCAGCTCTCTTTGAAAAATGTGGTCTTCCCGTCAAGATCGTAATGGGAGAAGAAACTAACCTGAAGGTAACAACCCCTGAGGACCTGAAACTGGCAGAGATGATTGTTCGCGATCGATTAGCCCAGCCATCGAAACTCTAAAAAGCGCGAAAGCAGAGGCTTTCACGCTTTGACCTGAGGTTTTCCACCTGAAACACCGAAGTCATTAAGTTCCAAATCCGGTATTCGGGAGTCTATAGATCGCCGCCTCGGGCCACCAGCAGAAAGACAATCACTGGTCCAGAGATGACAATCATTGCCAGCATCGTCAGCTGAGCGATGAGCTCAAAATTGATGCCACCGAAAAAACTAGTAATAAAATCCATGGATCCTCCCAAAACCGAGAAAATATAGTCGCCCTGAACCAGGCATGTGCGTTATTTTATATGGTCTTGGGAACCCAGATTTAACTAACTTTACAAAATTCTAAGGCACGACACTTTTTTGAACCCCTATGGCAACTTGGCAATGTATTGAACGCTGTGGTGCTTGCTGTCATCTTGATCCCCGCGATCGCCCTGACCTCGACCAGTACCTGCCCCCAGCAGACTTGGCTCACTACCTCAGCCTCGTTGGTGAAGACGGCTGGTGTATCAACTATGACCAAGACACGCGCTGCTGCCAGATCTACGAAACGCGCCCCCATTTTTGCCGCGTCCAAGCCGATACCTTTGGCCAAATGTTTGGCATCACCCCTGAGGAACTGAACGATTTCGCGATCGCCTGCTGCAAACAGCAGATTGAAGGTGTGTATGGGAATCGGAGTGACGAATTGGCGAGGTTTACAACGGCTGTTGAGTAGCAAGGTGTATGGGAACAGGGAACAGGAAAAGTGGGCGAGCGATGGGTAGTGGGTAGGGGGCAGTGGGTAATAGAGTGATGAGGCACAAGGAATAGGGAAACAGCGGGAGCGGGGGAGGCAGCGCGCGCGGCGAAAGAACTCAAAACTTTTACCAGCAACCAATCACCAAGAACTAAATTACCAAGAACTAATCATCACTCCATTGCCACCGGGTCAATATTTTTAGATAATGAAAGGAATATGAAAATTCAGATGTTACAGTTCATCCGCGAGTCCTTTGTCTAAACCCTTGATCCCTACGTCCGATTCTTCTGAAGCATCGCCCTCTTCTCAGCAAGCGATGGCCGAGGGGGTTACTGGCATCGGTATTGTTGATATGACTGCTTCTGAGGCTGAGGAAGCTGAAGAGGTTAAGCGCGATCGCGCTGGCTTCTGGCGGGTCTTTTTTTCGACCTTTGGAGCCATCTTTTTGGCTGAGTTGGGAGATAAAACTCAGGTTGCTACGCTGCTGATGAGTGCGGAGTCGGGTAATCCTTGGATAGTTTTCTTGGGAGCTGGTACCGCTTTGGTTATGACCAGCCTCATTGGTGTTGCTCTGGGACGGTGGCTCGCGCGCAAAGTTTCGCCCCATACGCTGGACACAGGTGCGGGTATTGTACTGCTTGCTATTACGGTTGGGCTTTTGTGGGATGTTATTCATGGTTAGTCAGTAGCGTTGATGGATTGGCAATTACTGGGATTGAGCTTCGTCGCTGTCTTCTTGTCGGAACTGGGGGACAAAAGTCAGCTAGCCGCGATCGCCCTAGGCGGCACCTCCAAACATCCCCGTGCTGTCTTCTTGGGCACAGCGGGAGCTTTACTGTTAGCCAGTCTCCTCGGAGCACTGCTGGGACAGGGTACGGCCCAGCTTTTACCGACTCGATTCGTTAAAGCGGCGGCGGCGATCGGATTCGCCGTTCTAGCAGTGCGTCTCCTATGGCCAGAGGGCGATAGCGGTGGGTTTGGGGAAGAAGAGGAGTAGAAGGGTGGATGGGCTATGAGAAGATAACCCCATTGTTCTGCTATTCCTGGACATGATTTGGATCGACTGGCTGATTGTTCTCGCGTACCTGGTGATGACGTTATGGTTGGGGCTGTACCTTTCGCGTAAGGCATCGGGGTCGCTGGCGGACTTTTTTGTGTCAGGGCGATCGCTACCTTGGTGGTTGGCCGGAACCAGTATGGCCGCGACCACCTTTTCGATCGATACACCACTCTACATCGCGGGGGTTGTGGGCAGTCGTGGAATTGCTGGCAACTGGGAATGGTGGAGCTTTGGCATTGCCCATGTGGTGATGATTTATGTCTTTGCGCGACTATGGCGGCGCTCCGAAATTGTGACGGATGCCGAACTCACAGAACTCCGCTATGGCGGCAAAATGGGGGCTGCACTGCGAGGTATCAAAGCTTTTTTATTTGCGGTACCCATTAACTGTATCGGGATTGGCTACGCCATGCTGGCGATGGTCAAGGTGGTGGTGGCCCTGCAGCTATGGGAGAGTTTAGGCGTTGAACCCGGCGATACGGGCAAGCTTTGGAGCGTGATTGGCGTCAGCATATTTGTTCTTGTCTATGCAGGCTTCTCAGGGCTATGGGGCGTGGTGGCAACTGACTTTTTTCAGTTTTTCTTAGCGCTGTTTGGGGCCGTTGTGGTAGCTGGGGCGGCGATCGCCCACATTGGCGGCATGGGCTCCTTGATCGACCAGATCACCACACAATTTGGCGCTGATACCCTCTCTCTCATTCCAGTTCGATTCGGTTCGGGCAGATTCAGCTGGAGTGAGACTGCCGGTATCCCAGTCAGTACATTTTTGGCCTATATCGGTTTGCAGTGGTGGGCGTTTCGCCGCAGTGATGGGGGTGGGGAGTTTATTCAACGATTGGCTGCTTCCAAGACCGAGGCCGAGGCGGAGAAGGCGGCCTGGTTTTTCAACATCCTGCACTATGTGATTCGCACCTGGCCCTGGATTGTGGTGGCGCTAGTTGCTCTCGTCGTCTATCCCAATTTGGAAGATCGTGAGCTGGGCTACCCCATGCTGATGTTGGACTTCCTCCCCCCTGTGATTTTGGGAATAGTTGTCGCATCCCTGATCGCCGCCTTCATGAGTACAGTATCCACATTGATCAACTGGGGAGCTTCCTATCTCACCAACGACCTCTACGCGCGTTTTTTTCGCCCTGATGCTGCTCAAGAAGAGCTGTTGCTAGCGGGACGAGTTGCTTCAGCGTTCGTTACAGTGCTAGGCGCGATCGCAGCCTTCCTGGCCGATGATGTCACCACGATTTTTCGTCTGGTAATCGCGATCGGGACGGGACCAGGGCTAGTCCTAATTCTGCGCTGGTTCTGGTGGCGCATCAACGCTGCTGCCGAGCTATCTTCTATGGTGGCGGGCTTCTTCATTGGCCTTCTGACCATGCCGATTCCGGAAAACGCTCCTGCTGATAACCTCGGA
The DNA here is from genome assembly GCA_038523735.1 of Cyanobacteria bacterium J06626_18. GTDB lineage: Bacteria > Cyanobacteriota > Cyanobacteriia > Phormidesmidales > Phormidesmidaceae > SIO1E4. The sequence goes on from JBCBJE010000028.1 coordinate 7,870, forward strand.
TGGTCTTTCCTGAACTGGATTCAAACTCGTCTACCGCTCTTACAAGTCAGCGACTTTGGCCAGCGGCTGCTGGTAATTGCAGGCATCACGACCGTCATCTGGATTGCAGTCATGCTGGTAACGGCTCCTGAAAGCCCCGAGACCTTGGATCGCTTCTATCGGAAAGTGCGGCCCGGTGGTCCTGGCTGGAACCTGCAACGCATCCGAGCGGGTGAACGACCGATTCAATACCTCACTTCCACCAACCAGGGGATACGCTTCAACTTACATCAGCCCGGTATCGCCCCCGAGCAAAACCTCATCCTCCAGATGCAACAAGTCATCGCCGCAATCGCGCTCCTTTTCGGCAGTATGTTTGCGGTCGGCGGCTTTCTACTCCTACAGTCAGGTATTGGCTGGTCAGGGCTCGTCATTGCGGTCCTGGGTAGCTTGTGGCTGCGCCAACTCAGCCGCGCCCGCATCGCTCCTATGCCGCGTCCAGGTTTGGAGGATATTGGTGGGGGGTTTGATGGCAGTTAATGGGGAGTAGTAGGGTGGAAGGGTAGTAGGGTGGAAGAGTGGAAGGGTGAGATTCGCGAAGGGGAAAGCAGAAAGGGTTGTTTTAGTTGTCTTCTACCCTCCACCCCTTACCCTCCCCCCTCTCACCCCCAACCTATCCATACCCATTACCTAATCGATATGACTTTCTTCCGTTCTTACATTGCACCTTTCTTGATTGTGCTCACGTTCTTGATTGCGATGGTGGCGGTGAGTGCGCGTATATTCTTGCCGAGTGACATGATGGCACCCGCTCCGATTGAAGAGCCCGTAGGCAATGTAGCGGCTCCGGCGACGGTTGATGCGGAAGCAGCTGAGGAGGGGATGCCTGAGGTGTCCTGGATTATAGAAGGACTGATTGGTGATATTAGCTAAGGGTGACGAATGACATTTGCGGTGCCGGGCTATCGTCTGCGGCAGGGGTCGGGATTGGATCGATCGCTGCTGGTCAATTTCCTCGGCAAGACGTACTCAGAACTGTCTGGGACGGAAACCTTCACGCACCTAGCGGAGATGGTGGATTACCATTTCTGCAGCGAGACGCCCCTTTGGTGGGTCGAACGGGTTCAACCACCTACAAGTCCGGTGGCATGTCTATGGCTAGGAAATGCGGTTGACCAACAACAGGGCGATCACCATGGATATGTACTGATGCTGTACGTTTTGCCAGACCATCGGCGGCGAGGAATTGCCACCGCGCTGCTCAAAATTGCTCAGGACTGGGGCACAGCCCGAGGCGATCAGCAGATTGGATTGCAGGTGTTTGCCGATAATGCTGCCGCGATCGCGCTCTACCGTAAGCTGGGGTTTGAGACCCATTCATTGTGGCTGAAAAAGACGCTGTGAGGGCGGTTTTGGTTCTTGGTTCTTCGCTCCTGGTTCTTCTTCGTTGATGGTTGATAGTCGGTAGGGTTGGGGCGAGACATTTGGAGCGTAGAATCTGGATATGTGGTGAGCATACGGACCAACTGCCTCGCCCTTACGGGATCCTGTTCCCTATCCCCTATTACCCACTACCCTTTGCCTTTTCCCGTCACCTATTACCCACTACCCTTCTACCCTTCCACTCCCTCATCGATAATTATTGAATTGGAGTGCGATTGGCCATTCTTCCGACTTAATGAGCTGAATGGCGGATTGCAGGTCGTCTTTGGACTTGGCCGAGATCCGTACAGCATCGCCCTGAATGGAGGCTTGTACTTTTTTCAGGTTGTCCTTGATGAGCTTGGTCACCCGCTTGCCGAGCTCTTTGTCGATGCCCTTTTTTAGGGTGATTTCTTGGCGAACGCGATTACCGCTGGCCATGTCTACGTTGCCGTAGTCAAAAATCTTCAGCGACAGGTTGCGCTTTACGGACTTCGTTTGCAGGATAGTGTGTACTGCCTGCAGTGTGAACTCACTGTCTGTCTCGATGGTAATAGCGTTTTCAGCCAGATCGATTTGGGTTTTGGTGTCTTTAAGGTCGTAGCGGGTGGTTAGTTCGCGCCGGGTTTGATCGAGCGCGTTCACAAGCTCTTGACGGTCGAAGTCACTTACAACATCGAAAGAGTAGCTAGAAGCCATGGCTCACCTTACTTTTTTACATCACGGCAGAACGACAGCTTAGAAAATAGAGGGTAAAGGTTCCCAGCCCACCAATCCCAAACATGAGGGAACGCAGGAGGGGAATATCGAAAATGTAGCAAAGGCTGTACAGAAAGCGGGCGATCAAGTGGGCGATCGCAGCCCCTAATGCCAGTCCCGAATCTTGTCCGGTGACGTAAGCCAGCACGGCTGCGGGGGCGAATAGGATGAAGGCTTCAAAACAGTTCTGGTGGGCCCACATTGCCCGCTTAGCGTAGGGTGGTAGCTTATCAAATGCAGCCCGAGGGGCTGACATGTCATACCCCACCTGAAATCGAGCTGTGGCTACGAGCAGATAAGGGACATAAATGAGCAAAGCTCCGATTACCACGCAATATGGCAGCGAGGCGGGCATGGGCAAGCGGGTCAAAAAATCCATAGGTCTTTGCGGGCGATCGCCCTAATCAAAGTAAAAGAGCGTCACAATTTTACGCTGCTCTTCGGCTTCGCGACAGGTGCTTAGGAGGGTATGACTGTCGTGAAAGGCAAAGCAAATTAGCTGCTGGCACCGTGAAATAATTTCCTGATTGCAGAGGGAGCTAGCTTCTGCCAGCGACAGATTATCGTTGGCAGAATTTTCAACCAAATGCATCACCTGTTCCAGCTGGTCGCGCGATTCGCGGGGCTGGCGTGAAAGGCTTTGGGGCAAAATTACCGTTAACAGCTTAGGGTCAGCATTCAAAGCACCCCGAATAGCAGCCGAATTAGTGCCCGTAGCACCCGAAGTCAGCACTCGATTACCAGCCATTACTAAGGCATAGGTCATGAGTTCGATCAGCTGCTGGTGGGTAATAGGCACATGCCGCGAACCCAAGATGGCAATTCGTTTAGACCCAGCCTGCTGAATCGCAGCGAGCTCTTGCAAAAATACATCTACCTTGGACATTTCCAAGGGGGCATCAATAGATTGACTCAACGGAGATACACAAATTGATGAACGCGCTCATTGTATCAGCCTCTGGAGAACAAATTAGCTATGAGGCGCGATCGCAGGTATCTCTAGACCCATCAGGGAAGATAAACGCTCAATATCAACTTCCTTCGCCAATACGTCTTTGATGAGCGGCACCTTATCGGGATTGTTAAGGGAAATGCATCCGAACAGGCGATCAATACGTTCTACGGTCGTTAAGGTGTCCGTTGCCACGGACAAAATCGGGACTTCTTTGTCTTGGGCTAAGGCAATCACATCCTTGCTAGGTGCTATCTGCCCGGTCAAGATAAGGCAGTGCGTTGACGTTTCCAATGCTGCAATTTGCAGATCGCGGCGATCGCCCCCAGTTACGACAGCCTGATGCATGCCTTGCCCAAAGAAACGGAGGGCTGCATTGACATTCATAGCGCCAATCTTCAAGCTTTCGACAACAAGGTCCAAATGGTCATCACAGCACAGCACCTCAGCATCGAGATGTTTGATCAGCTCAGAAACCCGAATTGAGCCCAAGAAGGGGAGTTTGGGTAAAGTTGCAAGTACCGGAATGCCCTGTTTTTCGAGATACGGAACGACGGTTTCGGTGGCAAAGTGCGCATCGTCTTCACCTACTTCATTCAAAATGACACCCAGCAAAGCCTTGCCAAGACGTTTTTGGGCTGAGATGAGCTGGTCAACCATGCAGTGGGTGTTAAACCGCATTACCAAAAGCGCCGATGCATCGAGAGCGGCTGCGATTTCAGGCAGTGAGAGTTTGAGAAGCCCACCTTCTTCCAAGGTAGAAGGACCTTCCACCAGCAAAACATCCCCCTTAGCCTGTTCCCAATACCGCTCCAAGTCCGCTGCAAAACTGATCGGAGCACCGTTGCCCAACTGCTCAGCTAGCGTTTGCTGGCCTAGAGAAAAAAGGGTCGGTAACTGCTGCTCGGGTGGCAGCGAGAGCATTTTGGGGATGAAATTAAGGTCAGTATCAGTACTGTTGTCGGGTGCCGAGCCAATACTCTCGGTGGATGCTAAAGGTTTGCCCCATCCTACCTGAAAACCCATCGCCTGTAGCCGGGTCCCGAGGGCAACGGACAGGGTGGACTTGCCGCTGTGGGACTCGGTCGAGCCAATTAGCAGATGCTTGGCTGATTTGAGCACTCCTTTCGCCCCTTACCAATGCGATACAACTTCTTCACTCCTACATTTTGGCATCTGCTGAGCCGTCTCATAACGTCTAGTGGACGCTAATCTTCCAATCGGAGGAGCTTGCGATAAAACGATTTGGAAAAATCAGCGGGGCGTTTGTGCCTCAAAGCAACGACGACATCAAAGATAAAGTCGACGAATTCGAAGGTTGCCATCGTAATTTCGTAGCTCAGGTCAGCATCATCATCAAACTGTAGACGACAGCGTGTGAGGTCAGCTGGCAGCGTCGATACATTCCAAGTGGCAATGAAGGGGATACTCTCGCCGCCTTCAATATTCCGTTCGCCTTCTAAATTGCCACGCTTGTAAAGGCCAATGGCGTAGGGCAAAGCATTCCGTTTCGTGCCCTGGTAGTAGGGCAAATAAACGCCAATTTCTGCTTTACCGACCGGTTTTATCTCATCAAAGGTCAATGACATGGTGCTACTAGAACCCTGTTGACGTGTTACCTAAACAAGTGGGTTGACTGTCTCTAGCCGTAATTCGGAATCAATTGTAAAGTACCCTCCCGCAGAGGGCTACGGGCAAGCTGCTGAACTATACCTCTAAATACTTTGAAATATTCATGTTTGAAGTAATAGGGAACAGGGAAAGTGGAAGGGTAAGAGGGTAGGAAAGTAATGGGGTGATGGGGTGACGGAGCTATCGTGTGGGCTTGAAGCCTGTCCAGCTTTTCCGAGAGCTAGTCCTGCAGGGACTTTAGCTGTGAGTGGTGAGTTTCAAACTCGGCGCTCTCGGTGCGGTGCGAAGGTTCCCATCCAGTGCGAGATTTGTATCCGGTAAGGTGACAGGTTGTGAAACGCAGAGGCGGGTTCCGACAATCGCTTCAGGAGAAATCTTGCCCCTCTAATCAAAAAACCGCCCTGGCCAACGCAGGGACAGGAACAGGATGTTGTTGTGTGCGAACGCCGCTCCAAGAAGGTTCTCGGAGCGGCGTTGGAAGGGCTATCAGCGATCGCGTATCTCCCTAAACAGCATCTAGAACAGAGCCATGCTGGTCGATATGGGCAGAACGCTTAGGGTCGAGAGTTCAGCGAGTGGATCACTGTCCAGCAGCGCTAGTTCTAGTGGGGCAGTTGCTCCCGAGGTAAAGGGAGTGTCGGTTAGCTCAGTTGTCATGAAGGTAGCCGTTGGGCTAGCTGTACTTACAGGCTCCTCCGTCTGGCCACCGCTTAGTAGCGGATCGATGCCACCGACAGGATCGATGTCATTGTCCACAATCAACTGCTCAATCGTGCGACCTTCCAGACTGGTATAGCTGGGATCGTTGGACTGCACCGTAGCCGTGATAAAGCCGGAGTGAGCCCCCTCTACCAGCGTGTCATCAAAGGCGGTGAACATCAGGTGACGATTCGTTAGTGCATCTTCCGGGGTAAAGACCACATCGAAAGGATTACCGGCACCATTCCCCAAGTCGATTTGGACGTCGGGGTCGAGGGTAATCGTCACAGTCTCCGTTGGCAGTGTATTGAGCTTCAGGTTAAGCACTGAGCCGCTACCTTCGAGCAACGTGCTTTCATTGGCAAAGAAGTCAAAGCTGCCTAGTGGGGTTTCGCTAACGCCTAACGAACCCGCCTGTAAGAAGACTGCCGAATCTTTCCAGCCGTCGCCAACATCTTTCACCTCAATTTCCAGATGGTTGACTGCGTTGGGA
>JBCBJE010000029.1:0-13456 GCA_038523735.1 Cyanobacteria bacterium J06626_18
GTATACATGAAATCTCAGAAGGATATATGGCATTAATAATTAGTTAAAAACTTTAGGATCTCTGACAGCAGCTAGATTCGTAGCCTAGCCCGATCAGATCCGATCGCGCTGATCAGGTTTTCTCATGAGTGAGTGCTGGCTGTGATCCGATTACGCCGAATGTTCATTCTGTACAAACCGCCGTCAAACCTAAGCAAGGCGATCGCCAAAGAGGGTTGTGCCTAATCGAATGAGGGTTGAACCTGCCGCGATCGCCGCTTGATAATCCCCTGACATTCCCATCGAGAGTTCAGTAATGCGCAACCGATCAAATTCCCGGTTATTGATTTGAATCGCCAGCTCACTCGCTTGCTTGAAGAGATGCTGACGTTCAGCCATAGAGCTTTCCAAAGGAGGAATTGTCATCAACCCAACGATCTTTAAATGCTCGAGCTGATTAAGTTCTGGCAAAGCTTGCCACAATGCCTCTAGCTCGAAACCATATTTGGGCAGGTCAGGGATCATTTTGACTTGTAAACAGCAGTAAGGCGAACACGACAGCTCCGCTGCCGATTCATTTAGTTTTTGCGCCAGCCTGAGGCTATCGACCGAATGAATCCAATCAAAATGCAAGAGCGCTTTGCGCACTTTATTCGTCTGCAAATGACCAATCAAATGCCAGGTCACGCCTTCTAGATCAGTGAGTTCTGCTTGTTTTGCGATCGCCTCTTGCACACGACTTTCACCAAACTCGCGCAGACCACTGGCATAGGCAGCTCGAATCACACTAATCGACATCTTTTTGGTGACGCCGATAAGACGCACCTGAGGGGGTAAGGAGAATTGAATCGTGGTAATGCGTTCGCGAATGCGATCAGTTGGAGGCGAAACGGTCATTGAAACGTCTGCTTGTAAGTCTTCTGTATGCGATCGTACTCCGAAAAGTTCTGGCGCCGCCGCAAGTCGCGCATACGTTCTTCTAAAAGCAGCCTGGCATCACTACGACTCACTGACTCAAAGCTGAATCCTTTGGGGCTCACAGCAGTCACCACAAAAAACAAACGTTGAGCATACAAAGTCGCGAATAGCTCTCGTTTGTCATCCACCATGCAAAGCCTGAACAGGAGCCCGAATGTAGGGTGATTAAGGTAGTTTTCAGTGTTCATCCAACAGGCGTACACATGTTTGCTGTGCGTTAGGACATCCCAATACTTTAAGACATCATGAAATCTAAAACGCCAGCATCGAACAACGTTAGCTTTTGTTAAAAATGTTTACAAAAACTTAACTTTTCGCAACACCTCCCTACGTGCATTGCTTTGCGAATGTTCTCAATCACCCTGTTTCCAGCACCGTCGTGACTGGGCAGGTTTTGAGCGCAAGGAGGCTTTCCCGAGGGCAATCGCCTAAACCCGCCCCTACAGTTGGTACCCCATCACCCCATCACCCTCCTACTCTTCTACGCTCCCACTCCTAAACATCCATGCCGATCGCCAACAACTGTGCCTTCGCTTTTTGCAGCGACTCATGCCATTCCTGCGTGGGTTGACTATCTGCCACAATACCGGCTCCCACCTGTCCCCATATGCGAGGGGATATCCCCAACGGCTCTGGCACCCAGAGCAAGGTGCGGATGAGGATATTGAGGTCCAGATAGCCCCGCTGGTCCAGATAGCCACAAGAGCCATAGAACAAACTACGGCGTACAGGCTCCAGCTCCTCAATAATTTCCATACAGCGAACTTTAGGACAGCCGGTGATAGTGCCCCCGGGAAATGCGGCTCGGATCAGGTCAACAGCAGTACGATTTGGAGCTAAGGTTCCCACCACATTGCTAACCAAGTGCATGACATGACTATAGGGTTCCAAACTCATAAGCTCATCGACCTGAACAGTACCCCAGGTACAAACCCGACCTAAATCGTTACGTTCTAGGTCCACTAACATGACATGCTCGGCTCGTTCTTTGGAGTTTTCCTGCAATTCCTTTGCCAAATGTTGATCTTGTTGGTCCGTGATACCCCGCGATCTCGTCCCGGCAATGGGTCGTGTTTCAGCGCGATCGTCCCGAAGAGACACCAATCGTTCTGGTGAACAGCTGATGACACTGCCCCAGGGCGTACGCCAGTAGCTAGCAAACGGCGAAGGATTGATGTGCTGTAAGCGCCGATAAATGCTCCAACTGTTCGCCTTCGTCCGAGTTGAGAAGCGTAGCGACAGGTTTGCTTGAAAAATGTCGCCTGCCTGGATATGGCGCTGGGCTTGTCGAACGGCTGCTTCATAGTCGGTCTGGGAAGACGCAAGTGTCAGGTTCTGAGCTGTAAAGTCAGGTCCAAATAGGGGCACATCAGCCTTGAGGGTTGAGGCGGGTGCTGCCAGTGTCGTGATCGCAGCCTCCATCGCATCCAATTGTTGCGGCACTGTTGCCGCCAGCCATAGTCGCTGTTGCTGATGATCCAACACTGCAAAGGTTTCGGGTTCATACCAAAAGGCCACAGGAAAGGGCAGCGGATCGACATTAGTCGTAGGCAGAGATTCGATTTCCCAAGCGAGGTCATAGCCCAACCACCCCAGCCAGCCTCCCGCAAAGGGCTCTAACGTTTCCTCCAGCGGCATGCCCTGTTCGTTAAGGAGAACTGCCTCTGGTTGAGGCATTGCCAATCGATTGGACAACATGGCAAGAATTTTGCCAACTGGTGGTGTCCAAACTAGCGATCGCCCCTCCTGTGTGCGCGGCGGTCCTGCACAAATGGAATAACGCGATAGACGCGATTGGGGAATGTCTGTCGGGCAAGGATAGGGACTTTCGAGCAACGTGGCAATTTGCTGCCACACCATTAAGGATTGGGGGTTCCGCTGTTCAAGTGATCGTTCATAGAGAACCTGAAAGACTGCTGCCCCTGTATGCGCTTGGAGCGATCGCGATCGCACATACCAAGGTTGCAGCATCGCTATACTTCGCCGCCCCAAACGAAACGGGCATACCAAAAGCCCACAAGGAGCACGAGCGCAACAACATCAATCCCACGTATACGTAGCTGATACCATTTCACTTGATGGGTGTTGGGACTGGTAAAGCCTCGCACCTCCATAGCCGCTGCCGTCTGTTCAGCCCTTAGCAAGAGATTCTTCAGCAGTCGTTCCATTACCGCTAGCCAAACCTGAACCGATCCTCGCAGTCCTAACTTTTTCCAGTTGATTGCCCGCGTTTGCACCGAGCGAACTAGGTTTTGGGTTTCTTCCAGAACAAGGGGAATGAAGCGGAGCGCCAGGGTCACCGTCAGCGCAATTTCAGTAACGGGCACCTTGAGCCATCGCAGCGGTCGCATGAGGACCTCTAAAGCAACGGTAATTTCTTCCGCAGCGGTCGTGAGCAGAAATAAATTAGTGCCATAAATCAGCGTGAATAGCAGGGTACTAATGCGGACGCCCAGTTCAAGCGATCGCTGCGTGATTCTGAGCGGTCCCTGATGAATAATTACATATTGATAGGGTGTTGGCTGTGATAGTTCAAAGACCTCAGGTGAAAACTGATCAGGAAATTGCTCCGATAAGGCTTCAACACGCTGAATGGTTCCTTCATTAGGCAAACGAGGCTGATAACTAATTGCTACCCCATCTGGCATCACAGCAGTGAGCAACAGGATGAGGGTACAAAACGTGAGCAACCAGCCCATCTGCTGGCGCCAAACCCGCAGCGGAATTAATGCCAACACCGTAATACCCACCAAACACACAACCAAGAAAAAGCGCCACACAGCTCCAGCCAAAATTGGCGTCACCAGAAGACTCACTAGCCAAATTAGTTTCACACGCGGATCGAGGCGATGTAGCCAGGTAGTCGGGGTTTCTAGATACAGGCCAATGGGCAGAGACTTGAGCAGATCCATGCTTCAGTTAAAAACACTAGACTTTCGTAGCGCGGTTGACGCTTTGACGTTCCAGATCGCGCATTTTTTTACCGCGCCACAGGATGCGAATTGGACTCCCTTCGAAGCCTAAATTCTGACGAAACTGCCCTTCAATATAGCGACGATAGTTATCCCCGAATAACTTGGGGTCATTCACAAACAGCGCAAATGTAGGTGGCCGTGATGTAACTTGGGTGCCGTAGTAAATTCGGCCTTGGCGACCCTGCCGCGTTGTAGGTGGGGTATGCCAACTAACGGCCTCTTCTAGCACCTCATTCACGACAGCCGTCGTTACGCGGCGGCGATGTTCGGCCACAGCCTGATCCACCAAATCGAGGACCTTAGGAACTCGCTGCCCAGTTAGAGCGCTGGTGTAAATCCGCTTGGCCCACTCAATAAAATAGAGCTTGCTCAAAATTATGCGATCGTAATCGTAAATCGTGTGGGAGTCTTTCTCGACGGCATCCCACTTATTAACGACCAATACGCAAGCGCGCCCCTCATCCTCGATACGACCAGCCAGCTTCTGATCTTGCTCGGTTACCCCATCCAAAGCATCAATCACCAGCAACACCAAATCGGCTCGGCGAATCGCTTTGAAAGACCGATTGATACCAAAAAACTCAGGGCCATACTCAACGTTCTTTTTTTTCCGAATACCTGCTGTATCAATGAGGCGATAGCGCTGGTCACCCCGCTCCACCAACATGTCGATCGCATCCCGAGTCGTGCCCGATACGGGACTAACAATGGCGCGATTTTCGCCGACAAAAGCATTCAAAAGACTCGACTTGCCCACGTTGGGCCGACCGACGATCGCAACCCGAACCTCCTCCGGTTCTTCAATATCTTCATTGGGTGGCAGATGCGTCACCAGCTCATCCAGCAATTCCCCTGTGCCATTGCCGTGAATCCCTGATACCGGATAGGGTTCCCCGACTCCTAGCTCCCAAAACTGAGCCGCCTGTACCAAGCCTTGTTCCGGTGATTCGCACTTATTCACAGCCAGAAGCACCGGTACTGAATGCTGACGCAGCCACCGGGCAATTTCCTGATCAGCCTCTGTTGGCCCCTCTTGACCATCTACCACCAGCACCGCAGCAGTTGCCTCAGTCAAAGCTGCCATCGCCTGCTCGCGAATGTGCGGCAAAAATTCTGAATCGTCTGCAAAAACAAGACCGCCGGTGTCGACAACGACGTAATCACGATCACCCCAAAAAGCTGAGCGATAGGTGCGATCACGCGTCACCCCCGGTTCGTCATACACGATCGACTCCTGTACCCCCGCCAGCCGGTTTACGAGAGTAGACTTACCCACATTTGGGCGACCAATGATGGCAACAACAGGAAGGGGCATCGCTTACAAACCCACAGAGCATTTTCTTATCTTAACGATTGCTTGATTAGCAAGTCATCCATCATGGCAGATTTAGGCCATTGCCTTCAACCCACTTTTCGCTTCTCGTCGCAACTGCGATGAAATGCGAAACAACTCTTGCCCCGTATGAAGATAACTTTCCTCGTAACAGTAGGTGTAGCGTTCCATTTCCTCAATGCCATCTTCTAATTGATTGAGGCAGTAGTAGATGTTTGCGGCTACGGATGCCACCTGAGAAGGATTAGGAACAGACTGAAAGCGTCCACGAGCTTTTTCTAGCGATTCACGACAGCTTTCTAGATAAGCCTGAAAATCTGCCATCAGTTCATCATCAAAGGGATCTGCCGACAGCGATCGAATCTCACCTTTGAGGGGACTCATGATTTTGCCAATTAGGCGATCGACTGGGTTATAGACCTGACGAACCCAAATATGGAAGGCATCATCAGCCTCTTTAGAAGCTTCGCGACGCTGGCGGTAATGTTCTTGCGTGCGAACTGTCCGTTCGGTGCGATCATCGATTTGAGCCTCGGATTCATATCCAGCTTTCTGCAGACGCTGATGGCGATCGTAGGCAGACCGCAGCTTAGCATCGCCTAGGACTTCATAGGCAGCGTTGATCTGTTTGATGACTTCATGATTAGCTGACTGAACTGTTTGGCGATCAGGATGGAATTGCTTGGCAAGCTGTCGATACGCTTGCTTGATTTCTTGCTGGGTAGCTGTTTCAGAAACTTTCAGCGTTTGGTAATGGTTTTCTCGGGTCGACGTCGAAGTCATGGCAGCAGTGCAAAAGTCACAGTCAAGTTCTCCCAGGCATCTTGTCCTATGGTTCATTGTGAGAGACAAGCCGGGTAGATGCAAAGGGTATTCATGAATTCAAGACAGTTGTAAATGTATGCGGCTCCAGAGCTCTGGTTGCTTGGTATATCCAATACATCTTTGTCACAGACTGACAGAACCAAGGGCTCTGGGGATACCGTAATGTAGACTTTGAATTCGCTTGGCTATAGTTCTGTTGTGCAACCTATGAAACGCTCCGCTGCCGACGGTTCTCTGTCTTCCTTCAAAACACTATCGATCAAATCCCACCATTGGGAGCTTGTCTGGTCAGTCCTCTGGCTTATTGTCGTGTGTAGCATTGCCTTTTTTTGGGGTCTGGCAAGTACAGGCTTAGTCGATGAGACGGAGCCTCTATTTGCGGAAGCAGCCCGGCAAATGACCGTAACAGGCGATTGGATTACCCCTTATTTCAATGAGGTCACACGTTTCGATAAACCTCCACTGGTGTATTGGTTGATGGCGATCTCGTTCCGCATTTTCGGCGTGAACGAGTGGTCGGTTCGCGTCCCCTCGGCACTTTCGGGAGTAGCACTGGTAGGAATGGGATTTTACACATTGCGCCGCTATGGCTTCTCACGGCCTGAACTTGCCAACGCTTATGTAGAAGCATCCTCCCAAACAACCCTGAGGCATCTCTCCCGCGTTAGCCAACGGAATCTCGTTTGGTCAGCGGTGATCGGTTCTGCGGTGATGGCCCTCAATCCAGAGACGATTGTGTGGGCTCGCATTGGCGTTTCTGACATGTTACTAACCGGATGCCTTGGGACAGCACTGTTGGCTTTTTTCCTAGGGTATGCCCAGCCTCAGTGTCCTTATCGGCAGCGTACATGGTATATAGCATCTTCCGGATTAGCAGGACTTGCCGTTTTGGCTAAGGGACCCGTTGGCATTGTGTTACCGGGGCTTGTCGTGAGTGTGTTTCTGCTCTATGTCGGTACTTGGCGTCAGGTTCTCAGAGAACTCCCTTTGCTCCAAGGAACTGCTCTGTTCTTGGGAATCACGGTTCCCTGGTATGTTTTGGTAATTGCGGCGAACGGCCAAGCTTATATCGATTCCTTCTTTGGCTACCACAATTTTGATCGCTTCACGAGTGTTGTTAACGGTCATGCCGCGCCTTGGTATTTCTACTTTCTAGTGGTTGCGATTGGCTTTTTGCCATGGTCACCGGTTTTGCCATTCGCGATCGCTCGTTTGCATCCCTGGCAATGGCAAACCTGGCAGGATAAGTCCCGATCGGCTCATCTAGGCATATTTGCACTGACTTGGTTCGTCGTCATTTTTGGCTTCTTTACAGTGGCGGTCACTAAATTACCTAGCTACGTGCTGCCCTTGATGCCAGCCGCCGCCATTTTAATCGGACTTACGTGGAGCGATCGCCTCTGTTCTTCACCTCAAACAGTCAAACCTGGCATCGGTCTCTGGCTTAGTGATGGGTTCAACCTGGTGATTTTCGGCGTCCTCCTGTTTGCAGCTCTATACAGCCCCAACTGGCTGGGCAACGATTCATCAATGCCGGGTCTACCCGACCTCGTACGCGCATCCGGCATTATGGTACGGGCAGCTGTCATTTGGGGACTGGCGATCGCCACCGGCCTTGGCTTGTTGATACGCCATCGCGGACGTTGGCTCTGGAGCGTGAACCTAGCTGCGTTTGCAGCTTTTGTTCTGGTGTCCATCTTGCCTGCTTACAAGCTGGCCGACCAAGTCCGCCAACAGCCGCTGCGCGACATTGCTCAGGTTGCGATCGCCGAACAGCGCGCCGGTGAGCAACTCTATATGGTCGGCTTCATGAAACCCAGCTTAGTGTTCTACACGCAAGCCCCTGTCAACTATGTCGAGCTTCCTCAAGAGTTGCACACGGTTTTGACACAAAACAGCCACTACGAGTCGGCGCTAGTCGTTGGCACTGCCGAGGAGATTGCTGCAGTTGAATGGTCAGCAGAACACCGAACCGACCTAGTCAACACCAACACCTACCTGTTAACCCGTTTAGAAAACTAACCCAATCTCACTCTTCTGCCATTGGTCGCAACAACTCAGGGTTCAATTCTCTGCTTCACAAAGACTCAAGGTGATAGGATTTAATAGTTAAGGAATTATTAAGAGGCGAGAAAGACTCAATAATGAGTTCTCGTCGTTTCAAATCGTTACCTTCTATGATGGAATTTGGGGTTGGTCTCAAGGCTAACTATGGTCTTTGGGCTCCCTTCGTACTGCTTACTTTTCCAGGAAGCTCACCGTCACTTGGAGTTATCGTCCACAATGAATTTGCGATCGTCTGCTGCTGCAGCCACCACTCCCGTCTCGAACGCTGATGAAGTCACTCGGATCGATAAGCCGGAAGAAGCGTGCGGTGTATTCGGCGTCTACGCCCCTCAGGAAGATGTTGCAACGTTGTCGTATTTCGGTCTGTTTGCCCTACAACACCGAGGACAAGAATCAGCAGGAATTGCGACCTTTAATCAAGGGAACATCCATGTGCATAAACACATGGGCTTGGTCTCTCAGGTTTTTGATGATTCGATCTTAGGGAGCCTACCCGGTCAATTTGCTGTTGGGCACACTCGCTACTCGACAACTGGATCAAGCCACTTAGCTAATGCTCAGCCTGCTATTGCCCAAACGCGTTTGGGCAAAGTTGCGATCGCTCACAATGGCAATGTGGTCAACGCAGCCGCTTTGAAAGAAGAGCTGCGCGCTAGCGGCCATGCGTTTGTAAGCACCGCCGACACCGAACTCATTGCCTGCGCAATGGCTGAAGCCGTCGACGCAGGACATGGTTGGGTAGATGGCGCGATCGCAGCTTTTAAGCGGTGTCAGGGCGCATTCAGCCTCGTTATCGGTACACCTACAGGCTTAATTGGCGCTCGTGATTCGCATGGGATCCGACCACTAGTGCTGGGGTACTTAGGTAAAACACCTGACGAACCCAATGATCCCGCTAATTATGTCCTCGCATCTGAAACATGTGGTCTGGACATTATTGGAGCCCACTTTATACGAGAGATTCAGCCTGGAGAATTGGTTTGGATCACTGAATCTGGCATCACATCCGTCCAATGGGATGACAGCGCTGCCCGGAAACTCTGTGTCTTTGAAATGATCTACTTCTCTCGTCCTGACAGCGTCGTTAACGAAGAAACCCTCTACAGCTATCGCCTGCGTTTGGGCAAAGAACTCGCGCAGGAATCTCCTGCCGATGTCGATCTAGTGATGGCCGTACCAGACTCGGGTGTGCCTGCCGCGATCGGCTTTGCGCAAGCATCCCACCTTCCCTATGCTGAAGGTCTCATCAAAAACCGCTACGTGGGACGCACCTTCATTCAGCCCACACAGTCGATGCGTGAAGTCGGCATCCGCATGAAACTCAATCCGCTAAAGGATGTGCTAGAAGGTAAGCGCGTGCTGATCGTCGATGATTCCATTGTGCGAGGCACCACTAGCTACAAAATTGTTCAAGCACTGCGAGAAGCAGGCGCTACAGAAGTCCACATGCGGATTTCTTCTCCCCCTGTTACACATCCCTGTTTCTTTGGTATTGATACAGACAGCCAAGATCAGCTGATTGCAGCCAACCTTTCGGTTGAGGAAATTGCCGCCAAGATCGGCGTCGATTCTCTGGCTTACCTGAGTTGGGAGGGCATGCTTGCCGTCACTCACCAAGACCCGAGCAGCTTTTGCTCAGCCTGCTTCACGGGCAATTACCCAGTCAAGATTCCAACTCCTTTCAAACGGTCCAAACTCAAATTCGAAGAAACGGCTCCGACTGCGACTCCGGTGTAGTCATCCGCTTAAGGTTGGCAGCCCCTGATTGAGAGTAATCATTAAGGCTTTGGCGCAAGCAGTTCAACTGAGGTTATGCCGAAGTGAATATCCATTTAAGCCAGGAAGCTCAGGTTGAGTCAGGAGTCAGGAGTTAGGAACAAGCAGGCAGAGTTCTCCCAGCTCCTGATTCCTGAGTTCTCTCACCGCCCCAATTTCCCGCTTAAGCGGAGCGCCGAAGCCTCACCATAGGCACCTCAATCAAGCATAGTCAGAATTTAGGAATCAGAATTCAGAGCGAGCGCCCCCATTCCGCAACTTTGCATCACTCTTCCTGAATAAAGGCTTGATATTGTGCCGCTAAGTTGGCGTAGGCAGATTGAGTCTGATGAATGCGAGGGTGCAAGAGTCGATCAACGGGCTTGCCGCTCCCCAAATGCTCCTCAACAATGCCCTCGACATCTTCAGGTTTGACCTGACAGTACCAGGTATCCCCTGGCATCACCCGCACAGTCGGTCCTGACCCACACTGTCCTTGGCACTCACAACCACTCACCATAATCTTTGCCGATTGATGGTCCTGAAACTTTGCCAAAACCTGATCGGATCCATTGCGTAAACAGGAGCGATTCTGACAAATCGTCACTAAATGACGTTGAGCACGATCAGACATGAGCATTTTTTAGTTGACAACGATGGTCCGAAAACACCTTATAAAAACTATCGTAACGTCGGAGATAGATTATTTCAGAGGGTGCTCTCTAAGCATCAGACTTATCACCTTGTCCTGTTCTACGTCATCTACTATTGACATTCCTCTTAACCGTGACTATAGTCTGTGGAGGCTAAAGGTAAAGTTAGAGGCACTCACTCCGACACAAAAAGCCAGCGCAATAAAGAGCTATATTGATGCAGCCTGGTTGGCCCTAACTGAGCTTAAAGTCAAGTATTGAAGCAGCATTTATGCCTATTGTTCCCAGTCATACTAGGATTCCTGAACTTAAACCAAGTTTTTCTGAGTTTTTCCATATCGACGCAAAACAGTGCATCAGACATCTTAAAGGGGCAATCAGGAGCTCTGCTCCAGTTTCGTGCCACCCTTGTGAGGAAGTATGCAAGCACATCTGGTTGAAAAGGCGACAACGCTGGAATGCCCAAGCTGCGGCAAACATGCCATTGTTAGCTATCGGTCAGGCGTTTACCACTGTTTAAACTGTGACTTTGAGCAGAATATGAATTCCCGCTCTGGGCAAGAAGCCGAAGGTGGTTTGGGTAAGTTCGTCTTTGCCTGTGCAGGCTTTTTGGTGACTTGTGCTTTACTGCTGTGATGGATCGCATCGTTTCAATTCCATCACCTTCTAAGGCATTGCTAACAACCTAACCCGTTCAGTGTCACAAACTCATAGGACTGTGACACTAATCAGTAAGTGGACATCCAAAAAAAATCCAGCAACCTTTGGCGATCGCCAGTTTTCCAGTCCATCAAGGAGCCCTTTGCGAAGTCTCGGGTACTCGTACAGTTCTCAAACAATAACCAGCATCTTATTTCTGCAATGTGGTCCAATCCTTCAAACGCCGCTTCAGTCAATACCTTTGAGCTTGCATTGATCCAGCTCAATCGAACTGTTGATTCAGCTCATACTGATTGACTGATCTGGCTCATGTCTTTCGACTTCAACTTCACTGATGCTGACATCAGTCTGCAGTCCGACAGTGATCTGCTCGTCTGCCCCCCAAATTTCGCTAAGGAGAAAAAGTCCATGAACTTGTTGAAAGCCCTCTTCAACACTCCAATCGATGACGCTGAACTCTCTGAGGATGCTGTTTTGAAGATGCGTGATTTTCCAGCAGACATTGAGCCCCTGTGGAAAGAATTCGAGCGCAATCAGGCTCAAGTCACTGAAACTATCGAACCCAATGCATTAGGCCGCGTGAAGTTCCAAGGAACCTGGTGGCGAGCCTGGAGCGATCGCCCCGTCACGCTAGAAGCAGGCACGACGGTGCACGTTATTGGCCGCCAACGCTGCAGCATCCTAATAGTCGAACCTGTACACGCTGAAGTGTGCATTTAGTGCTACCTACAGACGCATAAGTAGAAGCCATCAAATAAATAAGAGGGACGGGTCACACCCTTTCCACAAGTCATGGCACCACACACAAATCTGTGGCATGTAGCTGGGTGCCTTGAATAAAACGTAGCTTTCACCGTTCGGCTGCTTTTGTGAGTCTTCCCTGCTCACGCCGAAGTCTATCGACGCTTCTCCCCTAGCCACACCGTCCTCCTAGACAAACTCATGAGAAAACGACAACCTCATCGCCTTTTGTTACGTGTCACATTTGAAGGTTTAAGACTCCTTGCCATTTTGATTGCTGGATTCATTTGTGCCTGCCTATTTTTAGCCCCTTTCGGCAACTCTGCCCAGATTGAGGAACTAGTACGAGCCGCTATTCCTTTCTTCTTAAAACTGGCAGCTTGTCTATTAAGCCTGACAGCGATCGCCAGCATATTCGAATCACTAGAGTAAGCTGCCTCAAACTAAACTGCCCTCAAATTCGCAGAGGACTGACTCACCTGCCTCAGTGCTCTGCGAATCAATGAAATGGTTACTTCAGGCCGCTCTAGCTGAGGCGTAAGGCCAACATCTTCAACAATCTGGAACTGTTTGATAGCATCCAAATTCAAATCAGCAAGTCGTTGTCCTAGCTCAACATCTGTGAATTGGGCTTGCCGTCCCCATAGAATAACGGTCGGCGTCGTCAATTGCGGCAGCCATTCAGCGAGATCAAAACACAAATCCCCCCGCACAAAAGACAAGGCCGCATATTCAGCATTAGGCTGGGACGCCGACGCCAAATAGGCAGCAACCATTTCCGGCGTAATTAGGTCGGGATTGGCAAACTGTCGCTCGGCTAGAAACTGCTGAATTCCAGTCGTCGTAGCGATCGCCGTTTTGTACAACAGCTGGTCTAAAACTGGCACTTGCAAGAGGCGGGGTAAAAAGCTCTGGCGAAAATCACGCCCGAAGTCCGAAAGCCCAGACGGAGCAATCAAGACCATTGCTTTGATCAATTCAGGCTTTTCTACAGCCACCCGTACCATCAGAGCAGCAGTCAGCGATGATGCAATGACAATTCCTCCTTGAGGAGCCAGTTTTTGCAGCAACTGAGTGATGGCAATTTGATAGTCCTCTAACCGATAGTCTCGCTGTGGATGATCGGAACTACCCCAACCCGGCAAATCCGGCACAATCACGCGGCAATCGGTGGCGAAAGCAGGATACACCTGCGACCATTCATACGATGAAGCGCCGCCGCCAAAGCCATGGAGGAACACCAAAGTCTCCCCAGAATTGGTAGCAACTGGCCAAAATTCTGGTTGCGGTGCGGCATAGGCGATCGTGCCACGGTCAGTGATAACTGACCTTTGCTCAAATCCAGGTGCGATCAACATCAGAGGGGATCCTTACGGTGCAACATCGAGCGACTGCTTGGATTATGACAGGCTGTTGCAAAAAGTAGACAGTCAGCCTTCGCATTCGTTTAGGTGTGAAGTCTCAGTATTCACAGTTCCGTCTAGGTATAA
>JBCBJE010000030.1:0-13433 GCA_038523735.1 Cyanobacteria bacterium J06626_18
CTACCCGAGCTGGCTAAGCATATTACCGTCTATTTTAACACTGAAGATCAAGCTCTGACGATTAGTGACATCACCAAGGGCAATCCTGATCGCTTGGGGCACAGCGGTCCCCAAAAGCCTCATCAGTTGCCCTACAAAGTTGTCTTAGTTGATGTAAGTATGGGTGTTTCGATGTTTGGTGAGCATTCTTATCATGTCGATGATGACGAGGTGGTGAGAGACATTTTGGCAGTCTTGCAGGGGCAGAACCTCGACACGTTTACGCTGCGTACCTATGTCGCCCACGCCAACAAGTTTGTGCTGAGCCAATAGGCGCGGTTGTATAGCAATCCGTAGTTTGGTTAGAACAACCCAAATTGCTAAAACTCTCACGTGATAAGCCTTTCATTTTCGAATTCATTACTCCCTTCTGCCTTTGAGAATCGCTCTGGTTGCAAAATCACTGCGAACAGATAGACGGAGAGGCTGACGGTAACTAGCAGCAATATCACAATCGCGTAGGCGACTTTGCGGGTTAGGGCGTCTTCGGTGGCGGTATAAGCGGTTGGGGCCAGCAGCAGGTTGAGACACAGGGCGGCAAAGAGGGCGACGGTAAGCGGCTGACGACGGCACTGGTTTTTTCCGCTTTCCAGGTGTCGAGCCAGATTGCGGGCAGGGTTGGAGCTAGGGGGAGCGTTTCATTGGGAGAGATGCTTGAGTAGTAAGGTGGGTAATGGGAGAGATTCCTAAGTAACAGAATTCTTGTCTTCTTTTACCCTGCTCTTCAGGGTCGGTTATTGCGACTTCTGGACTCAGTATGGAAGCGATATCCTATGCTGGTTAGCACTCTAAGCTGAAGAGTGCTAGTCTTTCATTTGCAGAGAAGAAGAGACGGGACATGGCAAAACTAGTCAGTTTTGATGAAGCGTCGCGGCAGGCACTGGAGAAAGGGGTCAATGCCCTGGCCGATGCTGTCAAGATCACGCTCGGACCGAAGGGACGCAACGTTGTTCTCGAGAAAAAGTTTGGCGCACCTCAGATCGTCAATGATGGCATTACTATCGCCAAGGAAATTGACCTGGACAACCCCTACGAAAACACAGGGGCACGTTTGATTCAGGAAGTGGCTTCCAAGACTAAGGATTTGGCTGGTGATGGTACGACTACAGCTACTGTATTAGCACAGGCCATCATTCGCGAAGGTTTGAAGAACGTCGCGGCAGGCAGCAATCCGGTGAGCCTGCGTCGAGGAATTGACAAGGCTGTTGCCAAGATTGTTGAAGAAGTTGCCGCTGCCGCTCAGCCCGTGACGGGTAATGCAATTGCTCAAGTTGCAACGGTTTCTGCTGGTAGCGATGAAGAAGTAGGCCAGATGATTGCTGAGGCCATGGATAAGGTCACCAAAGATGGCGTCATCACTGTAGAAGAATCTAAGTCTCTTACCACTGAACTGGAAGTTGTGGAAGGGATGCAGTTCGATCGCGGCTACCTGTCTCCTTACTTTGTGACCGATCAAGAGCGCATGGTTACAGAGCTAGAAGGGGCAAAAATCCTGATCACGGACAAGAAAATCGGCTCGATTCAAGACTTGGTTGGTGTTCTGGAGCGGATTGCTCAAGCGGGTGCACCGTTGCTCATCATCGCTGAAGATATTGAAGGGGAAGCCCTAGCGACGCTGGTGGTGAATAAGGCACGGGGCGTGCTGAATGTTGCAGCTGTCAAGGCCCCTAGCTTTGGTGATCGCCGCAAGGCCATGCTGCAAGATATTGCTGTGCTTACGGGCGGTCAGGTCATCTCGGAAGAGGTGGGTCTGAGCCTGGAAATGACAACTCTGGAAATGTTGGGGACGGCTCGTAAGGTCACGCTCACTAAAGACACTACAACTTTGGTTTCTGACACTGGCAATGCGGCTGATATCGAAGCCCGCATTGGTCAGATCCGTCAGGAACTGGAGCGCACCGATTCAGAGTACGACAAAGAGAAGTTGTCTGAGCGTCTCGCTAAGTTGGCTGGTGGCGTAGCCGTTATTAAGGTTGGCGCGGCGACTGAAACAGAACTGAAAGACCGTAAGCTCCGCATTGAAGATGCCCTCAGTGCAACGAAAGCAGCTGTCGAAGAAGGGATTGTGCCGGGCGGTGGTGCAACGCTGCTACATCTGGCCTCCACTAACTTGGAACCTGTCAAAGCTTCGCTGCCGGATCCTGAAGAGCAGGTAGGTGTTGACATTGTCGTTAGAGCTTTAGAAGCGCCTCTCCGTCAGATTGTTGATAACGCCGGTGAAGAAGGTTCCGTGATTGTGGAAAAAGTCCGCAGTATGGACTTCAACATGGGTTACAACGTCCTGACTAGCGCCTTTGAAAACATGATCGAAAGCGGTATCATCGATCCTGCCAAAGTGGTTCGGTCGGCTCTGCAAGACGCTGCTTCCGTTGCCGGTATGGTGCTCACTACCGAAGCTCTTGTGGTTGAGAAGCCTGAACCCGAACCTCCTGCGGGTGCCGACGGTGGCATGGGTGGCATGGGTGGCATGGGTGGCATGGGTGGTATGGGTGGCATGGGCGGCATGGGCGGCATGGGCGGCATGGGCATGATGTAAGCCAACCACCACTTACCCAATAAATCTGAATGTAACTGGCACAGGACATGCGCGATCGCGGGTGTCCTGTTTTTTCATTTGTTATTGGTTCTTGGTGGTTGGTTAATGGTTCATAGCGCTCGGGATCGTACAACCAGCAACTGACGATTAACCAACAACTATCAACGAACAGCAAACAACGAATAACAGATAACAAATAACGACAAACTAAACGTCAGGCAAATTCTCGGGTTCTGACCACTGGGGATCGGGATAGCTGAGATAGGCAGAGGGGTCGGGCTGGGCTTCTTCGACCCAGATTTGGGTACGGAGGGGACCATACTGCAAGCGGAGGGCGGCGTCAACCCGTTCGCCGACGATGTGAGCGACGCCCAGAAACTCGGGGTGGATGGCGAGGTGGAGTTCAATCCAGACCTGACGCCCGACAAGACCACGGGAACGGATGCGGACGCAGCGGGTCACCCCTTCGACCTGATTAGCAACGTGGGCGATCGCTTCGGGAGCAATCGCCATCGGGCGTAGGAGGGTCGGCAACTGTTCATGCAAGACCTGCCACAGACTGCGCACGGCAAAGAGTGTTAGTAAAAAGGCGAGGCAAGGGTCAACCCAATACTGCTGTTGCCATACGGCAATGATGCCCGCCAATGTGATTCCTGAAAGCCAAGCATCGCCCAAAATATGCTGGCTATGGAAGATAAGGGCAAGGCTCTGCAGGTGGCGACTACGATAATAGCCATAGGCGGCCATGGCCAGCGATAGAACCACTACCGACACCATCAGGTAGACGATGGGGCGATCAATCATGACTGTGACGGTTGCCGACTGTCCTCGCATGGCATTGACAGCTTGTTGTAGGGCCGCAAAGAGGAGGCTAATACCCGTAAACCCCAGAAATGAAACAACCCCTAAGGTTCCCGCCACCTCGGCCCGGCCATGTCCCCACACTTCGCGTCCCAGCGGTCGCTGGGCAGAGGCAACGGCAACCAAGCTCAGGACGGTGCTAAAGGCATCGATAAAGGTATGGATCGCCTCCGCCAGTAGGAGTAACGATTGCGTAATCCACCCTGCGATCGCTTCAATGCCCAGCACCAATAAGGTTAGCCATAGCCACGTTAGCAGTAGGCGATAACACAAACGACGATGGCGATCCGCAGCAACAGTCACTCAGTAGGGTGCTCCAGTAGGTAGGTGGCAGGGGGGATGGGTAGCAGGGGGGATGGGGGATGGAGTTTTTGATTATTAGTTCTTGGTTATTGGTTCTTGTTAATCGTTGATGGTTGGTAATTGGTAATCGGTGATTGGTAATTGGTTCTACTCTGCGAGAAGGGCACAGCCTTACGTTCTTGACGATTCCCTGTTCTCTTTTGCCCACTACCCACTATCTACCCATCCTCACTCTCTTCCCCCTTCCCCTTTGACCTACTCCCCATTCCCCATTCCCCAGTCCCCACTCCCCACTCCCCACTCCCCACTCCCCCTACTCCAAATCGCGTGAACCTTAGCACACTACTCACGCAGCAACGTCGTTTCAGGTGGAAATTTAAGCTTCTGCAAGGATCTGGTCGTCGAGAGAGAAGTCGGCTTCGGCAGTGTTGCGCCCGGAGGCGAGAAAGTCGTTTTGGAAGGAGTCTTTGAGGCCGCTAACAAGGTCGTATTCGGGTTCCCATTCTAAATCTGCCTTGGCCTTGTCGATCGCGGTAAAGAAGTGCTGAACGCGCATTGGGAAGGCTTTGCGTTTGCCGAAGTCGAACTGTTTGGGGTTGTAGTGGACAATATTTAGACTCTCAGGATCTTTGCCAGCAGCAGCGGCACAGGCGCGGGCTAACCCATCAAACGTGACAGCTCTTTCGCCGGAGATGTTGTAAATCTGGCCGATCGCTTTTTCTTTGCCTAAGACGGCTGCCATGGCTTGGGCGAGGTCAGCGACGTGGCCCATCTGAGTCAGCGCCATGCCATTGCCGGGAATTGGAAGGGGGCGATCGCGGACAATGCGATCGAAGAACCAGGCTTCTACATCGTTGTAGTTCTGCGGGCCATAAATATAGACCGGTCGAACGGAGCTGAAAGGGACACCTTCGGAGATGAGATAGTTTTCAGTTTCAAATTTGCCCCGGTGGCGACTTTTGGGGTCTACAGCATCGCCTTCGAGGTGGGGCATTTGGTCCGTTCTGAGATATACGCCCGCAGAGCTGACGTAGACGAAATGCTCTACCTTGCCATTGAATAGCTCTACTAGCGGCTGGGTATCACTGAGTTCACGACCACTGTTATCAAAGATGGCGTCGAAGGTTTGGTCCGCTAGCTGCCGTTTTAGCGTTGCAGCATTTTTGCGATCGCCATGGATCTGCGTCACACCTTCGAGGGGGACAGGTTTGTTGCCCCGATTAAACAGCACCACTTCGTGGCCTTGGTTTACCAGCACCTTCGTCAGGTAGACACCAATAAAGCGGGTCCCCCCCATCACCAAAATTCGCATAACTTCCTCCCAACCCCTAATGTTGCCTCTCTATAGGTATCTTAGGACGCTGATGCAATCTGAGTAATCAATGAGACACAGCTGTATGTTATCGATAATTACATCCGCTTAATAGAACAGTTGACGAAAGCTTAAGCGAATGAGCAAAAAGTGGCATATCCGGACGCGGTCGCTTAGCCTGAAGCCAGCGCAGCTATCACAGGGTACGGCCCTCCCCTTAAAATGGGTGAAGTCGGTCGCAGCGCTGTGGAAAATTGCTTCTCACCGTTGTCGCAGCATGCACATCCATCGCGGAACTTAATGCAAGAGCTGGAAAACGCCTATCGAGTTTTAGATTTAGAGCCTGGTGCTTCCCTTGAGGATATCAACCAGTCTTATAAAGATCTGGTGTTTATCTGGCATCCAGACCGCTTGCCCAAGGACAACACACGCTTGATTGAGAAAGCTCAGGAAAAGATCAAGCAACTTAACCAAGCACGCGACTATCTCCGTACCCATGCTCGGAATACAGAGCGTTCGCCGAGCAGTCCTAGCTATCGTTCCCGAACACGCCCCTATGGCAGAGCCTATCAGCACTCAGGCTATCGCCAGCGGCCTACTGAGAATGATGCGGCTGAAGCAGCCAATCGCCGTACGTACACAAATCCGTACCAGACTTATCAGTCGCGTTATGCCCAGTCGTCCTATGGCACGTATGGAGCGTATCGTGGCACCAATAGCGGTGCTAGTTCTAGTAATGGCCGGCCGAGAGCAGATGCTCAATCGCCGTCGAATACGAACGGCAATAGCAATAGTAATGGCAATGGGTATCGCAGCTACTCGCCGGGAGCTCAAGGTTCTCACACTAGGGCTGCGAGTGGCGCCAATCCTTCGACGGTTGAGCATCAGGATGGATGGAATAACTATACGACCCGTCCTCCTAGCTCCGGCAACTACAGCTACGATCGTGATCGCAGCTCTAGCAACGGCAGCTATCGAGCGGGAGGCGATCGCGATCGCACAGCATCAACGTCTAAGTCTCAAGGCACCAATGGCTATCGAGCGCGTCAGCAGAATCCTGACTTGAGCGGTGCCGACTTTCGGGAAGCCAATCTGCGAGAAAAAGACTTCTCTGGCCGGAATCTCAGCAGCGCCGATCTCAGCGGGGCTGACCTCCAAGATACGTTTCTGCATCGGGTTAATTTGAACCGGGCTAATTTGTCTAAGGCTAATTTGTTTCGCGCTAACCTGCTACAAGCAAACCTCAGCCATGCCAATCTGCGAGGAGCCAATTTAATTGGCGCCGACCTGAGTGGAGCGGACTTGAGTGGTGCCGATTTGAGTGGCGCCAAGGTGAGTGTAGGCGATCGCATCATGGTGAAACTCACCGGCACAATCCTGCAAGGCACAATTATGCCCGACGGCACGATCAACACTTGAGGGAACACGGAAGTCGGAAGTCGGAAGTCAGAAAGGGTAAGAAGGGAGAGACGCAGAGAAGACGGGGAGATCAAAAGCTATAAGGGCGAGGCATTTGGTCCGTATCCTTACCATCTATCGAGACTCTATGCTCCAAATGCCTCGCTCCAACACCATCGACCCAAGACCCAAGACCTAAGACCCAAGGCCCAAGACCCAAGCTTCAAGCAAACTGACACGGCATCTTCAACGCTTGCTGTAGGAGTCTGCGGTAGTCGCGGTTGGCGATGTTGTAGGCACCGAAGCGAGCCAAGTGAGGGTTCATCATTTGGGCGTCGAACAGGAGAAAACGGTGCGATCGCAGCCACTCTACAAGCTTAACCATGGCTACTTTAGAGCCATCAGGAATGCGATAAAACATGGACTCGCCAATGAAAGCTCCACCAATTGCGATCCCCAAAATGCCGCCCGCCAGTTCATCTCCTTGCCAGGTCTCGAAACTATGTGCCCAGCCAGCCTGATGAAGTTCCCAGTAGATGTCTTTGAGTTCATCTGAGATCCAGGTGACGTCACGATCAGCACAACCGTCAATGACCGCAGCAAAATCGCGGCTGATAGCACTATAAAATCGCTCCTGATTAAGGACACGTCGCAGCGATTTGGGATAGCGAAAACGCTCGTCCAGAGGAACTAATGTCCGCTGCCGACTGGAATACCAGCCAAGATTCTGCCCATTCTCGTCAGCCATTAAGAAATAGCCTTTGGTATAGCCTTCGATAATGGCCGAGATGTCATATTTGGATGGAATCACAGTAGGTTCATCAGCAACGCCAGAGGGAGCCATGACGGCCCATCAAGTTCCTTGCTCCTGAGCTGCATGGGCTGCATAGACGGCCTGAACGGTGTACCAGTTGAGAAATATGCGGGCTACTTCTAACGCCAGTTGAGGTCTTCCTTGATTGATTAACCACTGCAAGAAGGGAGCCATGGTTTTTTCGTTGAGCCTGCCTCCTGCTGTCAAGAGGCCCCACAGCAAGCGATGTATCCAGGTTCTTTGAATCATCATACGGACATCCCAGGTTGGATGCTTCTTGTAAAAGATAACGCCCATGCGTCCCCGCTGAATTTCTTGGTCGATGAGTTTGGGAACTTCTTCCAATGAGAAAGGTGGATGCCAGTGATAGCCCACTGCTTCGGGAACCTTGACCATGGACATGCCTAAATTTTTGAGACGTACACCGAGTTCCAAATCTTCCCACCCATAGAGAGTGAACTCGGCATCAAACAGGCCAGCTTTTTCGAGCCAGTGGCGTGCGATCGCGACATTCCCGGTAGCAAAAAAAGCACGCGAATAGTCAGTTACCTTGTAGGGTTCTGAGGTGGGGTCGTCAAAGTTACAGGTGTTGACGATGCGACCGTAGGTGAATACGCAATCATTACCGTGCGCTTCCTGAAACTTCACTAGCTCCATGGCGTGGGTCTGCAAGAAGTCGGGCAGCACAATAACGTCGCTATCCACAAAGACAATAATGTCGCCTTGGGAACGATGGACGCCATGGTTGCGGGCGATCGCCGATCCTTGGTGGTCCTGCTCAAACAACCGCACACGAGGGAAGTTGCCTGCCTGCAGCCACTCGACCGTACCGTCAGTAGAGCCATCATCAATGACGACAATCTCATACCGCTCTACCGGGCTATTAGAGGGGAACTGCTGCTGCTCCATTGCCCGCAGACACTTCTCCAAAATGGGTTTGCGATTATAGGTCGGGATCACAACACTGAGAAACACAACACACCTCAGAACAGCACTCCAATCCTACTCTAGGGGATGGGACGTCAGCCGACGAGAATCCAGCCTCTCTGAGTAGTGCGTAGCCTAAATTCTGGTACGAAACCAGCAGTCTGCTATTGTACTGCAGCGAAAGTGCACATGGTCTGCCACAATGAATGGCTTGTGAGCTTCACGAGGTGAGATCGATGGGTCGTGCGGAAAGAGTGGTTCTGGCATATTCGGGTGGGGTCGATACGACGGTATGTATTCCCTATCTCAAAAACGAATGGGGGGTTAAAGAAGTCATTACTTTGGCCGCCGATCTTGGCCAGGGAGAAGACTTAGAACCGATTCGCCAAAAAGCACTGAAAGCCGGAGCCTCGGAATCGCTGGTAGTGGATGCTAAGGAGGCGCTGATTAAGCACTATGCGGTTCCTGCTATCAAGGCCAACGCGCTGTACGAAAATCGCTATCCCCTCTCGACTGCATTGGCACGGCCCCTAATCGCCAAACTACTAGTGGAAGCGGCCAATCAATGCGGGGCTGATGCTGTAGCTCATGGGTGTACGGGGAAGGGGAACGATCAAGTCCGCTTTGATGTTTCGATTGGAGCGCTGAATCCTAACCTGAAGGTTGTTGCCCCTGCACGTGAGTGGGGCATGAGCCGGGAGGAGGCGATCGCCTATGGTGAAAAGTTTGGCCTTACGTTTCCGGTAAAAAAGTCTTCCCCCTACAGCATTGACTACAACCTATTGGGGCGCAGCATCGAAGCTGGTCCGTTAGAAGACCCCTGGAACGAGCCGTTGGAAGAGGTATTCGCCATGACGAAGGCGATCGCCGATACGCCCGACGAGCCTGCCTATGTCGAAATTGGTTTCACGTCTGGCGAACCCACCCATTTGAACGGGGAAGAAATGCCCGCAACACAGCTATTGACTCGGCTCAACAAAGTAACCGGCAACCATGGCATCGGGCGTATCGATATGATCGAGAACCGGCTGGTCGGGATCAAATCACGCGAAATCTACGAAGCGCCTGCTTTGCTGGTTTTAATTGCTGCCCACCGCGATTTGGAAAGTCTGACTTTGACAGCAGATGTAACGCAGTACAAGCGTGGACTCGAAGAAACCTACAGCGGCCTGATCTACAACGGCCTCTGGTACAGTCCCTTGAAAGCATCTCTCGATGCCTTTATCGAGCATACGCAAATTCATGTGAGCGGTACGGTACGGGTCAAGCTCCACAAGGGCCATGCTCAAATTGTGGGACGGCAGTCGGAGAACGCCCTCTACAGCGAAGAGCTAGCAACCTACAGCGCTGACGATCAGTTTGATCACCGCTCAGCCGAGGGCTTTATCTATGTTTGGGGACTGCCTACGCGCGTTTGGTCAGAGCGCCTGCGGGATGAGTAATCTAGCCGACCATGTCGTACGACAATCTCTGCAAGCTGCTCTCAGAGAAACACCCCAATGCGTTTGTTACCTGGCTGTTAGGAGCACCACCGCGTACCGTCGGTATCCTCAAAACTGAACTTAATATCGAACCGATTCGTGCCGACTCAGTCATTTTACTGACGCTAGAAAATCGCATCCTGCACCTTGAATTTCAGACCCGGTTGGATTCTGAACCGCCCTTGCCGCTGCGGATGCTGGACTATTGGGTGCGGCTGTATCGCCTGCATTGTCTTCCCGTTACTCAGATCGTGGTCCTACTTACACAACCGCCAGAGGGACTGTGATTCCGACGACTTTCGCGGTTGAACGAACCCGTCATGAATACCGGGTGGTGAAAATGTGGGAAGAAGATCCGACTATTTTTCTCCAAAGTGAAGCGCTGCTGCCACTCGCTCCCCTAGCGGCAACAGACAGCCCTAGTCAACTCCTGAAGCAGACGGCACAGCAGATCAGTCGCGTACAATTAGGTCAAAAGCGTCAAGAAATATCGGCGTACACTCAAATTCTGTCAGGTTTGCGATTTAGCAGTTCTGAAATTTATCGAGCACTGCGGGAGGACACCATGCAAGAATCCGTGGTCTATCAAGACATTCTTAGAAAAGGGACACAAGCTGGCATTCAGCAGGGTATTCAGCAGGAAGCACGGTTGCTGATTCAGAGGCTTCTAACGCGTAGGGTGGGAGACATTTCAGAACAAGTGCAATCTGCTGTTGATGGGCTCAGTCTGGCTCAGCTGGAGTTATTGGGGGAGGCGTTGTTAGATTTTGAGTCAATTGCCGACCTGGAAACCTGGCTAGCAAGTGTTTCTCCGTCGTCGGATGACGAACTCTTAGGAGCTGAAACTTAAAGTGGCTGTCGAGGACACCGTGCGAGAGTCTGTGATCTATCAAGACATTCTTAGGAAAGGGACACAAGTCGGCATGCAGCAAGAAGCACAGTCGCTAATTCAGAGGCTACTGAGGATTAAGGTGAGAGACGTTCCAGAAGAAGTTCAGGCTGAGTCAATCAGCTAGCTCTGTCGCAAGTAGAATCTCTGGGGAAGCACTATTAGCGTTTGAGATGCTAGCCGACCTCGAAGCGTGGCTGGCGACGATCGCACCCTCCATCAAAGAATCTCCAACAGGCCAAAACCAGCGTCACCTGGTAACTCTTCACGAGGCGTTAACCCAGCAGAGCTGAAAATGGCCTATGGTTACCTCGTAACGGCATGTCTGGTGGTGAAATCCACCCAGAGGAAGTGGCACAACCTCTGATGACAGCAAACAATCGCAATAGATGCTAAGGGAGTGCGTCGGTTTTGCAAGCCATCGGTATACTATCGGGACACTTGAATTTGGGGGTGAGGATCTAGATATGGTGCTTAGCTGCCCTTTTTATCCTGCTAGTAACGCCACCAAAGCGCTAGAAAGCCTATTGAAAGGGATTCTATGAGTCGCTCCAACAAATTCCCCAGACGCGATTCTGGACGGCCAGTACCGCCACCGCCGCCGCCTCGATCGCCTGCCCATGATTGGGGTTCAGTGCCACCGCCAGGGCGAGAGCAGCGGCCTCGCACCTCAAGGCAATCTCTCCAACCGGAGTGGCCTTCTCGGTCTCCCTTCGCCGCAACGGCTACTCCTGGCGAAGCGGCAGCTGTTGCTGAGGCTCCCAAGAAAGGACGTTTTCTCACCAGTTGGACCCTCTGGGGATTTCTACTACTGGCTTTGATTAGCGGCATTGGGGGCGCTTCTGCTGTTAGTCTATTTCGCATCCCCAACTTGCCGAACTGTCGAGCTATCTTTTGGCCGACGGCTTCAGCGGCGACTCGGCTGCAATGCGCCGATGCCTATGCTGACGAAGGTTCGGTAGAGAATTTGCTGGCCGCGATCGCCCTGGTAGAAGCTTTGCCAGAAGACCATCCCCTACGCCCAGACATCAATACTCGGGTAGAAATGTGGGCCGACCAGATCTTGAACGTAGCGGACCAGACATTTCAACAGGGTGATCTGGACGACGCTATCAACATTGCTAAAAGGATTCCTGGTAACACTGCCGCTGCGAATGTCGTGAGCGATCGCATCGCTGCTTGGCAAAATACTTGGGAACAAGCTGAATCGATTTTCAAGAAAGCTGAGAACCACATCAAAGCTTCGGAATTTCGTGAAGCCTTCTCGGCTGCCATCCAACTCCGCTCGGTGGCGAATGAGCATTGGTCAACAACCCGATATGATGAGCTGACCAGTCTCATCACCCGGACTCGGGAAGATGTCAATATTTTGGCCGATGCCGAGCGCCAAGCCTCCTGGGGCACGGTTGAAGATATTCTGGAAGCGCTGGAGAAAGTAGCGGCTATTTCCAGTGAAAGCTACGTTCATGCCGAAGCCCAGCAGGTGATGAAGTCGATTAGCCGTCAGCTTCTGGATTTAGCTGAAGACGCTCTCGCTCGGGCCGACAGTGATGAAGCGCGCGATATTCTGAGCAAGATTCCCCCAGAAGCGGACTTGAGCGAGGAAGTCGCTGATTTTCGAACGCTGGCGGATGCTTATGAGCTAATTTGGGCTGGTACCACAAGCGGATATGAATCGGCTATCGTTCGCTTACAGAGCGTCGGGTCGGATCGGCCTCTGTACAGTAGGGCTCAAGAGCTGAAGCAGCAGTGGCAGGCTGAGCTAGAGGCAGTCGCCCAGCTCAATTGGGCCAAACAAGTCGCGCGACCTGGATCACCCGCGAGTTTGCGGGCTGCGATCGCTGAGGCACAAAAGATCTCATCCGCCAATCCGCTGTCGGGTGAAGCCCAGGATCAAATTCAACGCTGGCGCGAAGACATTGCGCTTATTGAAGATCGCCCTTATCTAGACCGGGCTGAGATTCTGGCCAATCGGGGCGATCGTACCGCCTTGGAAGCAGCTATTCAAGAAGCGCAAATCATTCCGTCCAATAGTCCACTTTACGGTGAGGCTCAAGATGCGGTTGGTGACTGGCGCTGGCAGATTCAGACAATGGACAATGAGCCAATTTTGGCTCAGGCACGGCAATTTGCTGATCTAGGTCGCCTGGATGATGCGATCGCAGTGGCGTCTCAAATTCCTCAGAACCAAGCCTTTTACGACGAAGCCCAAACGGCTATCTTTGCCTGGGAAACAGAACAGAATGCTAGCGCATCCTATCAAGAAGCACTTTTGGTATCTCGACCCGGTACTGTGGCAGCTTTAGTGACGGCTATCGCCGTAGCTCAGACGATCCCCGAAGACGCGACCGACTGGTCAGCTGCCCAAGAATCCATCAACCGCTGGAGCTGGACTCTCTTGGATATGGCCGAAACAGCAGCCGGTCGTGACGTGTCTCAGGGTATCGAAATTGCGGAGCAAGTTCCTTCCCGAACTGAAGCCTACGCTGAGGCTCAGCTGCGACTGCGGGAATGGCAGGTCAGTTTTACTAGTTCGCCGTCTGAATAGGGAACAGAGGAGGCAGAGTATAAGGGTGGACGAGTAGATGGGTGACAGGGAACTGGAAGATTAACCTTGGGGGGTTCAGCCAGCATTTTCAAGGGAATCCCGATTCTCCTACTCAAAATCTATCCCGTCAAACAATGAAAAACCCTACGCCAAACAGGGGCATACAACCCATAGGGTGCATTTGCGCTTATTCTGGCCGAAATACACAAACGATGGAGAGCGTAGTGAGGATGGCAGAAAGACGCGCAAATGCACCCTATGGGTTGTATGCCCCTGTTTGGCGTAGGGTTTTTCATTGTTTGACGGGATAGATTTTGAGTAGGAG
>JBCBJE010000031.1:0-13277 GCA_038523735.1 Cyanobacteria bacterium J06626_18
ATTATCGAAAAGCCTGACAACTACAATCAGCTGCAGCGCATCAAAGACCTGCAGCCAGATTTGGTGATTACCGGCATGGCTCACGCCAATCCCCTAGAGGCGCGTGGCATTACGACCAAGTGGTCAGTGGAGTTCACGTTTGCCCAGATCCATGGCTTTGGCAACGCCCGCGACATCCTGGAGCTGGTTACCCGACCTTTGCGACGTAATAACAGCCTCAGCGAATTGGGTTGGGACAAATTGGTGAAGGAAGAGGCAACGGTTTAGAACGCGGTCCAGAAGCGAGGGTTTGCTGAATAGATGCTGCACTTGATGTAGAGGTTTTCTAAAAACTCCTCGCTTTTGGGGTGATATTAAGGTTTGGGATGGGTGCGATCGCCCATCCCATCTTTTTTCTTAGCCCAAATCTTTCTTATCTTTGGCCATCCTGTCACCTTTGGCGCAGGAGCCATAAGCCTGTGAAGGTCATTCCAGAATCGTCGGGGCGTACGAGCAGAAAGTGGAGTCCCTGAGCCCGAATTTTGCGTTCAGTAAAGGTGCGGGCGGCGGTTTTGACCGATTCGTCTTCAAAGGTCAGTAGAACCCAGCGTTCTACCAGGCCCGCTTCGAGCAGGACGCCGTCGGGGGCACCGGGGATGTAAGCCAGGGCAGCAGGCTGCTGTTCTTGCAGCCATTGGCATAGCGCCATGGCCTGTCGTCCGGCGTCGATGATAATGCCGGGAATGGCCGCATCACTGGCGAGTCCTGCCTGGAGCGGTAGCCAGTCTTGAGGGATGGACTGAATGGGAATCGGTTCGCAAATTAGGCTTTCCTGGAAGTCTTGAGCGGCGAGACTGCCGAAACGCCATTGTTCACCCTGGAGGGATTCGGGTAGGGGAACAGGGGCAGGTTGGTCGAGGGCTACCGGTTCGTAAGGTTCGGCAGAAAAGTTGGGCTGGGAGGGGTACCAGCGCGATCGCTCCACGAGCCACTGCTTCAAAGCCGGTGTGTACCGCGTCGCTTGGACTTTGAGATTCAGAGTCTGTGCTGCGGTTTGTATGAGGGCGAGTGCTTGGGGACGAAACACTCGAATCGCGGTTGGTTCTTCTGCGGCCTTGTGTAAGGCAATTGGCAATTGCTGCTGGACCCAAGAACTGTTAACGTCGGCTTGAGGTGCGGTAGCGCCATAGGTGAATTGGAAAGCCGTATCGCAGATTAACAGTTCCCATAGGGGCTGTCCGGCTTCGTTTTTAAGGGGACGACGGTAGCAGTCGGCTTCCCAAATGACCATGGGATTTAAGCGACCTGGCTGACAACAACGGATTCGGGTTCGGGGACGGGTTTTTCGAGATAGACCCGCGTGACGTATTCGGCCACCATGCGATCGCTATTGTACAGAGGTGCATGGGTCCGGATAGATGCCTTCATCATGGCAACCCATCGGTGGGGAATACCGTGACGATCGCGATCGTAATAGAGCCGGGCAATATCGCGTTCCAGCAAGGTGTAGAGGGAGTCCGCATCCACCTGGTTTTGGATCTCCTGGTCACTGGTGTCAACCTCTTCCCCAATCACCCAACCATTCGCAGGCTGTCCAGTTCGACCTGGCTTGTAGGCTTCGTGCCACCAACCATCCTGCACGCTGCAGTTGATCACGCCATTAAAAGCAGCTTTTTGGCCACCAATGCCACAGGCCTCGGTTGGGCGACGGGGTGTGTTCAGCCAGACATCGACACCATGCACCATGAGTTCAGCCGTGTACATGTCATAGTTCTCGATAAAGGCAACGCGATCGCGTAGGGCGGGGTGACGGCACCATTCCATCAGGCGCTGAATAATGCGCTTGCCTTCGTCATCACCGGGTCGGGCCTTACCGGCAAAGATAATCTGAATTGGACGGCGAGCATGGGACAAAATCCGAATGGCCCGCTGTAGGTCTTTGAATAGCAGTGCCCCCCGCTTGTACGGGCTAAATCGGCGGGCAAAGCCCAGCGTCAAGACGTTGGGGTCCAACAGGCGTTCGACTGCCGCAATGTCATCAGCCGCTTCTTTCCGGGCTAACCGGGACGCTAGCACACGAGAACGCGTGTAAGCAATCAGACGTTCCTTCAGAATGCAGTGACATTGCCAGAGGTCGCGGTCGGGCAGGGTATCAATCTTGCCCCACTGCTCAGGATCTGACATATGCAAAGACCAATTTTGCCCCAGATGTTGACTGTATATAGCCGCCATCAGCGGTGCTGTCCAGCTCCGAGCGTGAACGCCATTGGTAATGTGACCGATGGGTACTTCGTCTTCGGCTCTGTCAGGATAGAGGATTTGCCACATCTGGCGTGAAACCTGCCCATGGCGTTGGCTAACGCCGTTGGCCTGACGCGCCATCCGCAAGGCCAGGACAGTAAGACTAAAGGGCTCCCATGGATCGCCAAAGCGGCGAGCTCCCAGGTTTAAGAATTCCTCGCGAGTCAAGCCTAACCGGGGCCAGTAGTTGCCAAAGAAGGAATCCATCATGTCAGCCGCGAAGGCGTCATTGCCATCGGAGACGGGGGTATGGGTAGTGAACACCGTGCGATCGCGCACCCAGCCTTCTACTTCATAGAATGAATTGCCCGAAAACTCCATTTCTTGGCGGGCGACTTCCAGGGGCGCAAAAGCCGAGGAGCCCTCATTGAGGTGATAAATGGCAGGCTCAATCTCCAGCGCGTGTAGCATCCGGATGCCCCCAATGCCCAGCAAGATCTCTTGAGCAATGCGCGTTTCACGGTTCCCTCCGTAGAGTTGTCCGGTCAGGCGACGATCAATCGGGTCGTTGTCGGTGCGATCGGCATCCAGTAGATACAAATCCACCCGACCTACCCGGGCTTTCCAGACCTGAATCCGAACTGTACG
Source organism: Cyanobacteria bacterium J06626_18 (assembly GCA_038523735.1). Lineage (GTDB taxonomy): Bacteria > Cyanobacteriota > Cyanobacteriia > Phormidesmidales > Phormidesmidaceae > SIO1E4. The sequence goes on from JBCBJE010000031.1 coordinate 2,869, forward strand.
CTGGCGCACCATGACTTTTACCGTTACGGGCTGTCCATACTCATCCCGTACCAGCTCCAACGGCATATTCGCAAAGTCGTTGTCACGATAAAAGTCCTCTTGCCAGCCGCTGCGGTTGAGGTGTTGGCGCACATATCCCTGTTTGTAGAGCAAGCCAACACCGACAGTGGGAACCCCTAAATCCGACGCCGACTTCAGGTAATCGCCGGCCAAAATGCCCAAGCCACCGCAGTAAACGGGAAGCGACTCGTGCAGGCCGTACTCTAAGCAAAAATAAGCGACTGGTTCCTCAGGTGTGAGATGGGGCGCTACTCGGCTGGCCCAAGTTTGCGAGTCGCTGATGTACGCATCGAACTGATGAGCTAAGACCTGCAAACGCTTTAGGTATTGTGGATCCTCAGCGATTTGCGATAGGCGCTCGTAGGTGACAGATTCTAGTAAGGCTGCTGGATTGTGATGACAGTCTTGCCAAATGGTCGGATCTATCGTGCTGAAAAGGGATATTCGCTCCGGGGTCCAACTCCACCAATAGTTGTACGCCAGATCGGCCAGACGACGTAGCGGAGAGGGAAGCTTAGCTTTGAGTTGGGTGACGGGATTCATGGCAGATTCAGGAAATGCAATCAGCAGTCTCAACGACAAAATCTAGGGCCGCAACCCGTGATAAGGTCTTGCCCTAGATAGCGCAGAAATCAGTCGATAGCTTAACGCCAGACGACTTAATTGAAGTTTGGCAGAAAAGCAACAACGCTATGAAGCGAACAATCAAAACGCAACGCTGCAAGAGCCTGTACGCTGCTGCCAGTTTTCCCAGCCTAACGTGGATATTACCGTGGACTTACCTAATTATGGAGTGCAGATGAAAATTTCACGTAGATGTTTCTCAGGGAATAGGGAATAGGGAATGGGGAACAGACTGTTATTCGGTTTTGGTTCTTGGTTCTTGGTTCTTGGTTCTTGGTTCTTGGCCGGTAGCGAGTAATGGGTAATAGGTAGTTGATCTGTTCTCCTCAATCTCTTACTCTCATCTCCCCATCTCCCCAACCACTCCACTACCCAATTCCATCAATCACTGGATGAAAGTAAAACGCCAGTCCTAAAATTACGTAGGTAGCCAGTAGCAGAATGCCCTCTAGCCAGTTGGAGCGGCCATCGGAGCTAATGGAATTGGCGATTAGGACGGCGACGACGACGGCGACGAGTTCAAAGGGGTTGAAGTTGAAGTCCATGGGTTGGTCGAGAACCCATCCAGCAAGGACAAGTAGCGGTCCAACAAAGAGCGCAATTTGTAGGCTTGATCCGACCGACACCGACACGGACAGATCCATTTTGTCTTTCATAGCTACGGTTACGGCAGTCGCGTGTTCGGCAGCGTTGCCGATGATAGGCAGAACAATGACTCCGGTGAAGAGTTGGGTGAAGCCTAATTGTTCGGTGGCGGTCCCCAGAGAATCAACCAAGAACTCAGATTCTACGGCGACTACCAAGGTTGCTAAGAGGAGTACTGGAATCCAAATTCTTAGGTTTGGTTTGTGATGAGTGCTGTGCTCCTCATGATGGTTGTCGGCGGGTTCTTGGATGGCAGGTGCGATCGCCTCTTCCTCTGCCGACTCTGCCGTACCCACATCGTAAAGATAGCTGTGCGTTTTCATGGAAAACAGCAACGTCAGCGCGTAGACCCCAATGAGGACGATCGCAACAGCATCCGACAACTTCTCCAGGGTGATTTCCGGCATGCCGTCTGAAGTGAAGTTGACCGCTGTTGGTAGCAAGATAGCAATGACTGCCAAGTTCATAGCTGAAGCATTCACTCGGGCAACCACAGGCTGAAAGTCTTGCTCTTTATACTTAAGGCCACCCAGTAACATTGACAGTCCCATTACCAGTAGTAGGTTGCCAACGATTGACCCCACGATGCTGGATTTGACGATATTGACCAGTCCCTCGTTGAGAGCCAGTAGCGCAATAATCAGTTCCGTCGCATTGCCAAAGGTGGCGTTCATGAGGCCGCCCCAAGAGGGACCTAGAACCACCGCAATTTCTTCGGTTGCGGCTCCCATCCAGCCTGCCAATGGCACAATCGCAAGAGCAGCTGTAATAAAAACCACTGCGTCGCCCCATTCCAAAAAGTGGGCTGCAACAGAAATAGGAACAAAAACGAGTAGACCGTAAAAGATAAGGTTTTTAACCGACATCAGGTGCTTCAGAATAAAGGGTGGGAAGATGATCGAAATTTCGCTCGACACACGCCCTACATTCTGGAAGTGTGTGCGGTTCTGTGCAAGCTATCGATAGACTCTGAAATCGAATGCAAAACAGGGTGAAGTAAGACATGCAAAAATTATTGCTAAGGCTGCTAGTCCTGGCTGGAGGAGGGGCGATCGCGGTCGTTGTCTTTTTCCTCTGGGCCAGTTCCGGACAGTATCCAGTTGCTCGCTACGCCCATCAAGTTTCTGTTGATAGATATCCGCTCAAAACCGAGGCCGATGAAATTAGCCTCGTATGTTACAACATCGGTTACTTGTCAGGACTCACCAATAATCAGGCAGTTGAGCGGACACGCCAGCTCTATGACGACAACTTAGCAACAGCGATTGCAGCATTACAGTCGGTTACTCCTGATATTGTCGCCTTGCAAGAGGTCGATTTAGGCTCGAAGCGTTCTTTCAACGTGGATCAAGTTGCTGAAATCGCAACTGCCCTGGAATATCCGCAGCAGGCGATCGCCATCAACTGGGACAAGCGCTACGTCCCTTTTCCTTTTTGGCCGCCCTCGGCTCACTTTGGCTCCATTCTTTCGGGGCAAGCGCTGCTCAGTCGATTTCCCATCAAACGCCATGAGCGATTAGTGCTTGCGAAAGTGTCCAGCAATCCGTTCTTCTACAACGCGCTGTATCTCGACAGGCTGGCGCAGGTGGCAGACATAGCTGTGGGCGATCGCACCTTAACCCTTATCAATATTCACCTAGAGGCGTTCGATAATCCAACGCGTCTGAGTCAAACTACGTTTGTCCGTCAGTTGGCAGAAACCTACGCAGAGAAAGGTCCCGTCCTACTGATTGGTGACTTCAACAGTGCCCTCAATCGTCCCGAAGAAGGCGAACCGCGAACCATTCAGACGATGCTGGAGGCTTCCACATTTGCCCCAGCAATACCTGCCGATCAGTTCACCCAGGTAGAAAACTTCACCTTCCCTGCCGATACCCCTCAATACAAGCTGGACTACGTCTTCTACACACCCGCTACGATTGAGTTGCTGGATGTGCAGGTGCTGACAGCCGCCGCTCAAGCGTCTGATCATCTGCCGCTAGCGTTGCGACTGCGGTTGCGATGACTTATTGCTTCAATCCGAATTGTCCGAGTCCTCAGAATCCAGAAACGCACCGCTTTTGCCAGGGATGTGGCTGGCGATTGCGTTTGGGCGATCGCTACGAAGCCGTGCATCCTGTTGGCGCAGGCCAAAATAGCCGAACGTTCTTAGGACGCGATCGCACCACTGTGATCAAACCGCAATGCTTAATCAAGCGGTTCACTCCAGTCGGCAATACACGGTTGGAGCAAGAAGCTGCCGCTGAGCGGTTGCGCAAGGATGTGGTGCATCTGGAGATCGCCAGTCAACACCCCCAAATTCCTAATCTCCTCAGCTATTTTGAGCGCGCATCCCATCAGTTCCTAGTACAAGATTTTTTGGTGGGAACGCATCTTGAGCAGCATCTACAGGACAAGCGGGGTCCGTTTAGCAGTCAGGAGGTTTTGTCGTTCCTACAGGACGTATTGCCGATTCTGCAGCATTTGCACCAACATCACATCATTCATCGCGATATCAAGCCGACCAACCTGCGACGACCAGCTGACCAATCGCACTGGTGGCTAGTGGACTTGGGGGTCATTAAGCCTGTAACGGCAACGCGGATGGCCAACCCAGCGACTGTCGTCGGCAGTGCTGAATATGTCGCACCCGAGCAGTTGCGGGGCGAAGCCACCTTTGCCAGCGATCTGTACAGTCTGGGGACGGTTTGTCTGCATCTGCTCACCGGTCTCCCCCCCTTTGACCTGTTTGATAGCGTCAACGGCTGCTGGCAATGGCGAAGCATCGTCCCCGATGTCGATGCCCAACTTGCCACGGTGCTGGATGGCATGGTGCAGCCAGGATTGAGCGATCGCCTCAGTTCCGTCGAAGCTGTCCTCACTGCCCTGGCAATACCGCTTCCTATCGCTCCCCAACACGCATCGGCTCCCACTCGCCGACCGCAGCACTGGCTAGCGAATTGGGAACTCCACTTAGAGAACGAAATTCGCCAGATTGCCGCCCTGCCTGCAGCCGATATCTTACTCATACTGACGGCGGCTGGAACCATTGAAGTGCGATCGCTCCACGCTCCCCAAAATCTTCTCAATACGCTGACTCCCAGCACACCCCAGCCCTTAACGCTGGCCCCGCATCCACAGCAGCCAACTTTCGTGCTAGGCACACGGCAAGGTACTTTGGAACGATGGCATCTCGCCCAAGGAGCCTGGCGCTGTCATCGTCTTCCTTCAGCATCTCACGGCCTCACGCAGTTGCTGTTTACACCCGACGGCGCAACGATCATCGGGGCCGATGCTCAGGGGGAACTGCATTGCTGGGGGGGCAACGGCAAGCATCAAGCCACTCCACGAGCCCACTCCACACCGATTACCGCTCTCGCGTTGAGCCACTGCGGCACCCTCCTCGCAAGCGGCGATACGCAAGGTCAGGTAACGCTCTGGCAGTTGCAATTACCAGCAATGGACCGTTTAAGAATCTTCAATCGCCATGCTGGAGCCATTACGGCCTTATGTTGGCTACGTGAGGATCAGGCATTGATTACTGCTGGATGGGATATGACTGTGTGGTGGCGCCATCCAGAGACAGGCGGTATCTTGCAGGCGCTTAAAGCTCAAGGATTTGGCTTGCCGATACGGGCACTTCTGGCTCATCCCCAACAGCCCGACCTGATTACGGGCAGTCAGGATGGTCTATTGCAGTGTTGGCCGTCTCCGTCTGAACACCAGAGCCCTGGAAATCCGGTAACCGCGACTACTGCTGCCCCTTCCCTGCCAGCTCCAATTGTGGGGCTCGTTCTCCAACCTGGCATCCCAGCCCTGCTTTGCGCCACCCAGACAGGGTACCTAGTTCAGCGATCGCTACCCGACTAGAGGGTGTCTAGTCAAAATAACATCCGTCCACTTTGCCGAAATGTGCCATGATGAACCCTGAAAAATACCTGTCGGCAATACACGACAGGCATGTGTTTCGGTAGTAGGCTCGTCCGTGGATTCCCGCCCCTGGTAAAGCGGGACGCTAAATACGGAACCATGACAACATAGGCTAGCGAGGTTGAGGCAGCAAGATGGCGAATGAAGAGCAACTTGCAAAGCTTAGGTCAGGCGTTGAAAGCTGGAATCAGTGGCGATCGGAGAACCCTGACATACCCATCGACTTGAGCGGTGCCAACCTCAGCAATGCGTCTATGAGTGGTGCCGACCTCAAGAACGTGGATTTATCGCGAACCAACTGTATTGGGGCCTCTCTTTCTGGTGCTGACTTGACCCAGGCTGATCTGACGCGGGCTGACCTTAGCGGCGCCGACATCAACAAAGCGAATTTGACCCAGGCAAATCTGACTAGAGCCAACCTTCTAGGGGCTGATCTAGCCGAAAGTGTTCTTAACACAGCCATCTTGGTTAAGGTCAATCTCAATCGTTCTGATCTGAGCCAAGGTGACCTCAGTCACAGTGATCTCAGCAAAGCCAGCTTGGTGGGTGTCGAAATGAGCCGAGCTAGCCTCAACGGGGCAAATTTGAGCGGGGCTGACCTGAAACGGGCCGAACTACAGCGGGCAAATCTGTCCCAGGCCAATCTAGGCGATGCCAATCTTGTGGACGTTCGCCTGTCGAGTGCGGATTTGAGTGAGGCCAATCTGGAAGGAACCAACCTACGAGGAGCCCGCCTCAATCGCGCTAATCTAGCTAAGGCGAATCTCAAAGAGGCCAATCTCAAAGAGGCCAATCTCCTGGGCGCAAATCTTAATGAGGCGGTTCTCGCTGGAGCACAGCTAGGTGGCGTTAATCTCAGCGGTGCTGATTTAACGGCTGCCAGTTTCCGAGATGCTGATTTAGAGGCTGCTGTATTGGACGGAGCGACATTTCAAAATACAGTCATGCCTGATGGCTCCGTTCGTGACTCAGCATGATTGGTTTAGCCATCCATACTAGTAGTCCTGAACTAGGATTAGCCCTCACACATCTGGACAACTCAGAGATTCACAACCTGAAGAGTCGAGGCTTAAATAGCCCTACCTCGGAAACAACACGGCGCCATCAGATTTGGCCACTAGGCCGTGACCTGACCCAATACCTGCATGTATGCCTGGCTGAGTTCATTTATCCCCATGCTTGGACGGACCTTGCCTTCCTAGCCGTCGCCAAAGGACCTGGAGGATTTACCGGCACTCGCATCGGCGTCGTGGTTGCCCGAACCCTGGCACAGCAGATCGCAATTCCTCTATTTGGTGTGTCCAGCCTAGCTGCGATCGCTCAACACTACTATTTGTCTGCGCCTGAATCAACATCCATCACTGATCTTGCTGTGGTCCTCCGCGCTCAGCGAGAAGAAGTCTTTGGAGCCCTTTACCGACCTCACCAAACAGGATTGACGACACTTATCCCCGAAGCCGTTCGTACGCCTGCTGACTGGGCCGCCTGTCTAGATGCACAGTCCCATCCTTATGAGCTAATTGCCGCTGAGGGCGGCCTCGCCGCATCCGTCACCGGCGTTCTCTCGTTGGCCCATTTGCAATGGATGAGTGGCGATCGTCCCGCATGGCAGACAGTTCTCCCCTTCTATGGACAACATCCAGTGCATCGGTAGATGAAGCGTGGAAGGGTAGGAAGGTAGAGGGGAGCGATAGAGTAAGAGGAAAAGGTAAAGGGTGAAGGGGAAAAGAGCCGAAGAACCTTGAACCAATTACCGATTAACCATCAACGATCAACTAGGAACCAAGAACCGTCTGTTCCGTGTTCCCTATTCCCCACTCCCCACTACGCCGTCTTCTGACAAGCGCCTACTGTCTGCAACTGCTGCAGATTATGCATGTGATGAAAAAGCTGCCAACAGTATTGCTCGGGCAAACCACAGGTGTAAGCACCGCGCAACACGACGTTCAGATACCAGTCGTTAGGAGCAATTTCTTGAGTGAGTTTGTCCTGTACGGTGTAAGTGCGGGTTATAAGACTCTGACCGTGACAGATCACCGTCACATTCTCATGCCTGTATCCAATTTCTCGCCTATCTAACAAGTGGCTCAGGCGTTGCGGTAAGCGATACAGTACCCCCTCCACTGAACGAGTTGGATCCTTTACCACATCCAGCACGCCGCATTTACGGCGCTCTGAGCGTCGGAAAAAACCAAGACGGTAGCCTGGCAGCGTTGCTGGCCCAATGACATAAGAATGTGTGTTCTCACCGAGCGATCGCTTGAGGTCAACCGGGCACATGCAAGACCCGTAGGCAAAATAATAAAAGCTGGGGTCTTCTTGGCGGCTGAATGAATTATTGAGAGGAAGCATGTGAATCACCATTAGTCATGCTGATTGTGGAGAACCTTACCATGCCACAGGTAAGTGTAACGAACAAATCTACTATATCCCGATTGATTTACCGGAGATTTTACATGAACGAATTGTCATCCGCGATCGCTCTAACTCATTGACAAATATTTGCGAGGCATTCGTGTCCGTTCAGCATCGCTTGCGTGTCATGGAAGGTCTGCTGCCAAACCGATCCCGGGTCTTATCGGAAATTTGGAAATGCAACATTTGGAGTACACAACGGGGTAATATGTCGAAGACACCCCATTCAGGTTTGACCCCACCGTTCATAACTGGTAGACCTATGAGACAGCTATTGACTCGCCTAATTTCCCTTGTACTGGTCGCTGTAATTGGCCTGACAGGTTGTAGTAGCGCGGGCGTCAGTGGTCAGATGACCGGTGACTATCGCCAAGATACCCTGACCGTCATTGACAGCTTAAGAACGGCCATCAACCTGCCCAAAGATGATCCCGAAAAGGCCGCAGCCGAAGCCTCTGCCCGTAGCCTCATCAATGACTTTGCTTCCCGTTACCGTCGTGATGCCGCTGTCGAAAGCTTGAGTTCTTTCACAACTATCCGTACAGCGCTGAATGCGTTAGCGGGCCATTACAGCTCTTACCCCAATCGTCCTGTTCCTGACAAGCTGAAGGAACGGTTGGAGCAGGAGTTCAAGCAAGTTGAGGCAGCGCTCAAGCGAGGCAGCTGATTTTCTTTGGCTGAAGCCATTTTCATTTTGCCGAGAAACATCTATCATCGACATCCACCCCTTTCCGGAGGGGGGGATAATTTTTGTCTTAAAGAACTGTTACGGTTGGTTCATCATAAAGAACCTCAGTTCAAGCTCCATTTTTGGCGATCGCAAGCAAACAACCCCCTATAAGAGGGGCCTTTGCTGCTGGATGCGGTGGAAATTGTGGCGGATTGGACAAAAAGTTTGACGGTAATCGTAAAACTTTGGTACAATCACACTTCTGTAGTGGAGTGCTGGGTTTAGGCATGAAGGTCCGCGCGTCCGTTCGAAGAATGTGTGATAAGTGTCGCGTTATCCGCCGCAAGGGTCGGGTGATGGTCATCTGTGAAAATCCTAAGCACAAGCAGCGCCAGGGATAAATCCTGAAGTTGGCTGTTGCAATAGGAAAGGTTTGATGGCGTCTGAGAGTAAATCGTTTGCTTTTGGGGCTGGTCGCATTAACAGGCTGAGATTTAGGGGAGAGAATAGGTAGTGGCACGTATTGCTGGTGTTGACCTGCCAAGAGACAAGCGGGTTGAGATTGGTCTGACTTACATATATGGCATCGGGCTAAGCCGATCCCAAGCAATTCTGAAGAAAACGGGGGTGAGTCCTGACGTTAGGGTTCGTGACTTAACCGATTCAGATGTTTCCAAGCTGCGGGATTCGGTGGAAAGCGATTATCAGGTCGAAGGCGATCTCCGTCGCTGGGAAGGTCTAAACATCAAGCGCCTGATGGATATCGGATGCTATCGAGGTCGCCGTCATCGCGCTGGGTTGCCAGTTCGGGGGCAGCGCACGCGTACAAATGCTAGAACACGCCGGAGCGGCAAGCGCACCGTTGCGGGTAAGAAAAAAGCGCCTAAGAAGTAAAAAGTACTGTGGCCTTAACCTGACGGAATGCTTTGTGTCAGTGATTGGGGTTAAGTCAGAAGCAACTGCGTAGTAACCGAGTGAGATAAACGGCGGATAGATGGCTAAACCAACAAAGAAGTCTGGCGGACGCAAAGTCAAGAAGAATGTGCCCAATGGCGTAGCGCACATCCAGTCAACCTTCAACAACACTATCGTGACCATCACTGATACGAGTGGGGAGACTGTGTCTTGGTCTTCGGCGGGAGCCAGTGGGTTTAAAGGCGCCAAGAAAGGGACTCCATTTGCGGCTCAAACGGCAGCTGACAGTGCTGCACGACGAGCTATGGATCAAGGGATGCGCCAGATCGAAGTAATGGTTAGTGGTCCTGGAGCAGGGCGAGAAACCGCTATTCGGGCTTTACAAGGAGCAGGGCTGGAGATCACGTTGATTCGCGATGTGACTCCAATTCCTCACAATGGTTGCCGTCCGCCCAAGCGGCGACGGGTTTAGGCGAGCGCATAAGAATACTGACGAGGCAAGGGAGGTCACCTCAGTGGCAGAGTTTCAGGTTGAGTGCGTTGAATCTTCGGTAGGTGGCGATCAGAGTCACTTCAGTCGGTTTATTATCGAGCCTCTAGGGCGTAGCCAGGGGATCACGGTAGGGAACGCTTTACGTCGGGTCTTACTGTCTAACTTAGAAGGCACGGCCATTACGGCTGTGAGAATTGCGGGAGCTACGCACGAGTTTTCGACCGTGCCGGGCGTTCGTGAAGACGTCTTGGATATTCTCCTAAACATGAAGGAGATTATTCTCAAGAGTTACTCTTCACAACCTCAAATTGGTCGTCTGATTGTCCAAGGTCCCGCGAAAGTAACAGCTGGACATTTTGACTTGCCTTCGGAGGTCGAGATCATTAACCCCGAGCAGTATGTTGCGTCTGTTTCGGAAGGTCATACTCTGGAAATGGAGTTTCGAATTGAACGGGGCCATGGCTATCGTGCAATTGATCGGAGTCATGACGAGGCTGCAGCCTTGGATTTTATGCAGATTGATGCGATCTTCATGCCTGTCAGAAAGGTGAACTATACGGTCGAAGATGTCATTGTTGGCGGCTCCCTGCAGAAGGATCGACTGATTCTAGATGTATTAACGAATGGCAGCCTCGTCATGACTCCGATAAATTGCACGATAGCCATGGCCCCGTTCAA
>JBCBJE010000032.1:0-13271 GCA_038523735.1 Cyanobacteria bacterium J06626_18
CCATTTGTAAGACAGTTACTTATGGGCACACCTTTTCACTCGCTGACGACCGTATCTTGGAACCCGTACACCGTTTTCCAGGCTTCGACGGTTCCTAGACCAATTTCACTGTCAATGGTCTCGCCGTTTGCGGTCACCAACCGAATCTCAATATTCGTTTCTGGCGCATTTTGTAGAGCTTCAGCTAATTCATTATTAACTGGGAACGTGCTATTCTCACCTGCGATTTGAAGCACTTCATCATCGATTTTGATGAATAGTTCAACGATGTTCCTAGCGTTATTAAACTCGGAACAGCTTCGACTTGGAAAATTGACGATACTTTGATTTAGACAGTCGCGATCGCGAACAATGGACAGTACGCGAATAAATTCTTGGCTCCAAAGACTCTGCACTTCAATAAGGGTGTTGATATTGAGGAATTGTTCTTGAAAGGAATGGCGATCAAATACCCCAATAAAGCTGCCTTCGAAGGGATCATCAATCTGAACCGGTTCTGACCAAGGCAAGTTACGGTCAGTTCCCAATGCAGCTGAGTCAATAATAGCCAAATCGGTAGTGGCCTCAACCATCGCTGCACCCGCTGCCCAAATGCTCAACGCACTCAAGCTGATGATTACGTGCCTAACCATGAGATCGCCCTAGCCTAGTGAGACCTACTCCGAAGATAGCACGGGAGTTAGAGGTGAAACTGAAGAGTCAATTAGAACTGGCTACGAACCTCTACCCCAAATGTCCGGCGATCGCCATAGCCAGCCAGAATGTTGTCACCAGCCCCTTGAAACGCGAGGCTAACGTATTCAGTATCAAACAGGTTATTAGCGAACAAATAGATTCCCACGTTGTCAAATTCATAGCCAACACGAGCATTCACCAGCGTATACGGGTCTTCTTCAATCTCATTGGCCTCATCAAAAAAGACTGTTCCAATCCCCTGCACTTCTAGCCTGCCAAAAAAGCCACCCGGACTGCGATACTGCATGGCGATGTTGTAGGTGTAGTCGGGGGAGTAGAGGAGTCGATTGCCATCGAAATCTTCTCCTGTAAACGGGTTTGTGTTGTCGGTAAATTCAGCATTGGTGTAGCCCAGCCCAGCAATAATGTCAAAACCGTCAAATGGGGTTGCTCTGAGTTCTAACTCGGCTCCAATGACGCGGGCTTCAGCGTTAGAGATATCACCAAACTGGGTTGCGTTTCTTAATACAAGCACCTGGAAATTGTCGATGTCGTTGTAAAAAGCCGATAGATTAATGCCGAGGCGATCGTCAAACCAGGACGTTTTCATGCCCACCTCGTAATTCCAAGAGCTCTCCGATTCGACGACTAATTCATCCTCTGGGCCAGCTATAAAATTATGTGTCCCTGGACGGTAGCCACGAACGATGCTGCCATAGATGCCAACGTTGGAATTGATTTGATAATTGATAGCAAATCGTGGTGACCAGACGTCCCCATCAATGTCAGAGTCATCAATTTCAGAGTAGGGAGCGAGCGTTGATGGAGCAATGGTGCCATCTTCAGATCGGAAAAGTGTGGCGTCACGGTCAAAGTCTTCTCGCCAGTACTCATAGCGAAGCCCAGCTGTTAAGGTCAAGGCTTCGATTGGCTTGTAATCAATCTGGGCAAACCCGGCATAGGTGGTTTGGTCATAAGTTGACTCATCAATATTTGTACCAAAGAATGCCAAGTCAGAATCGATGCCAAGGCGAAAATCGCGATTTTGGAAAAAGGCTCCAACGAGCCACTGGAACTGGTCAGCTGTTGCGGGCGACTGTAGCCGCAACTCCTGGGTAAAAATCTCCTGGTCGAAGTCGCTGATGGACGATGAGCCTAAATCATCAAAGACATCGATATAGCTGTAGTCAGTGTCACTGCGCGACGTCATGGATGTAAACCTTAGGTTGTCACCTTCATAGCCAACTCTGAGGGACTGGGTATTGGTCTCCAAATCAAAATCGCCATTGTCAATACGGGCAATTTCAAATGGGTCATCCTGATCAACGGGCACGTAAACGCTGGCATCGTCTCTGGTGCTAGAAGCAGTAGCATTGAAGTTGACACTCCAGCGATCAGACGGGGTCCAAACCAGGTTGAAACGACCCGCCACGCCATTTTGCTCATCAGCGTCGTTGTCTAGCAGCGTATTGTCGGTAGAGCCATCATTGGCTCGATAGATACCCGCAAGACGAATCCCTAAGGTATCCGGTATGAGACTGTCGCTCCACGCCAACTGCAGCTGGCGCTCACTAAAACTGCCGACTGTAGTGCTGGCTCGGATCTCAGGTTCTTCACTGGGTGCTCGACTGATGATGTTGACGACGCCTGCCTGGCTGTTGCGACCATAGAGAGTACTCTGGGGGCCGCGCAAGATTTCTACTCGTTCGAGATCAAATAGCTCACTGGTGAAGAACTGATGGACATTGTCATAAGGAACGTCATCGATGTAAAAGCTGACCGAATCGCGAGCAAGAATATTGTTTGCATTGCCAATGCCACGTAGGCTGTAGAAGTTAAATACGCGATCGCCGGGTGTGAGATAGAAGTTAGGCGTATTGGCGGCAACTTCGGCAATAGAGTTGATCTGACCATCCACCAACTCGTTTTCGGTCAGTACGGTCAAGCTTATGGGCACGTCTTGGGGATCTTCAGGAGTCTTTTCGGCGGTAACGACTACCCGGATGGTACCTTCCTCAGCGATATCGGGTTCGACTGCGGGAGTCGAGACGCTCAGCACAACTCCCTCATCCTGAAGCTGAATATCGCTAACAGGGGTCGTTTCACTGCCGACTACGCGGATGCAGACTAAATTATCGTCGAGCTGGGTGACGCTGATAGCAGCAATGCCGGCGGCAGGATCAGCGGCTTCAAACGCTTGGCCATCCGGCAGGGCAAGCTGCGCGTTGGGAATATCGCTGACCAAGCTATCGCCGTCAATGGTCGGAGCTGGCAACGATAGCGGTCCAGATGCTGTTGTCAAAATGATGTTGAGTCCAGTCTCAGTCGTCTCTAGTCGCACATCTGTAATTTCGATCGGCTCAGCAGTCTGAGTGAGGAGCGACGATGGCGCCAGGGTTGCAAAAGTATCGAAGCCTGAGTGTTCGCCAAGATGGGCTTTGTCAACGACCTTTGGGTTAGGGGCATTCGTCTGAGCAACGTGTAATGCCGGGGGGTTAGGCGGGCGATCGCCCCTGACCGATTCGTCCACAGGTTCAGTCAATGAGGCATTAGCCGCGGGAACAAACGTGAGCTTAACAAGACCCATCGCGCTCAAACAAACCCACAAAAAAAGCCTCGGGCGTATGCCCTGGCTATGTGCAGATTTCTGATGATTGTCTGAGAATAGACGCCAGCCATTGAATCGGATATCACTAATCACGGTAAGCCTCGCACCCAAACACTCCCCTAACTGTATATTTGGATTTCAAAAACTTTGTCAAGCCGCGCATAGCCAAGAATCCGGCTGACGAGAGCACTGCTTGAAAAGCCATTGCCCTTGTCAACTAGAGCGATGGGAGGTTCGGGAGATGGTTAGCAGCGAAACGTAGGGGAAACGGCCTGCTATTCGTAGGGTGAACTCAGCTTTGGATTCGTCAGAAAGGTTTCATCCGTCAGGCTCTGGAGGAATGCCATCAGGTCTTGTCTTTCAGCGTCTGTTAAAGAAAAGCCGATGATGAAAGAACTTTTTAAGGGGTTTTGACTGCCTACACCCGCGTAGGGTCCGTCTTCAATCGTGCGACCGCCTGCGGAGTAATGTTCGATCGCCTCTTCGAGCGTCGCCACGCTGCCATCGTGCATATAAGGTGCGGTGACCTCGATATTCCGCAAAGTGGGTGCCTTGAATTTGCCCATATCCGCAGCTCTTTGGGTAATCTCTTGCACACCTGTGTTGTTGTTGGGGTAAGCCCCGCTGCCGTCAATGTTATAGAGCCCGGTATTGTGGAAAGCGATTTCAGTGAAGCCCGATCGCGCATGACGCGTAGAGTCGCTAAAGTTAAGGCCGCTATGGCAGTGAAAACACTCTAGGCGCTCACTGTTGAACAGGGCTTCGCCCCGCTTAGCTGAGTCTGAAATCGCCGAGGCATCCCCCCCGTAGCGATAGCGGTCATAGGGCGAATTGAAAGAGTTGAGGGTGCGCTCGAAAGCGGCGATCGCCAAACTAATATTGCGCACCGTCACCGGATTCTCGTCCCCAAAGGCATCTTGAAACCGCTGCTGATAGTCTGGGTCGCTTTGCAAGGTTTGCAAGAGTTCGTTCTCGCGGCCTGCCATCCCCAACTCCACCGGTTCTTCACCAAACAGGGGCACCAGCATCTGCTGCTCCAAATGCTGCATCAGCGGGTTCGCCCAAGTCTGAACCGAGTTGTATCCTACGTTCGTTAAGCCCATGGAGTTGCGGGGATGCACCTCACCCGTTGCACCAGCAGGGAGGGATTTACCGTCGCTGAAGGCTAGGTGCTGGAAATGGCAAGAAGCACACGAAAAATCGCCTGTAACCGATAAGCGTGGTTCATAAAACAGATGTCGCCCCAGCTCCACTTTGGCTGCGGTCATGGGGTTATCTTCTGGCACTACGGGTTTGGGCACCCAACTGGGTAACTGCCAATCGAATGCTTCTGCTGCTTCCGCACTAGCTGGTGTCGGCTCGAAACCACCAAACGCTTCAGGCGTATGCCCCAAGGCGGTTTCAGCACTAATTGATAAGCAGCACACACACAAGCCAATGAGTATCCAGCTAATCCAACGGCGCGATCGCATTGCCTCTCCTAGTAGCTAAGCTTCAGACACTACTTTACTCGGAAGAAAATTTGCTCTTGCACCGGCTGATCGTTAAACGGTAAGCCTAGAGTCTGCATAATGCCGGCACAATCGCCATCGGTAGGCAGCGACATACAGCCAGCAGCAGTATCTTCCTGGTTCTCGGCTAGGTTGGTTTGCGATACCAGCGCAGCCAGGTCAGCGACAATCACGTCGGTAGCAGGGTCAAAGTCAGTGAAGATCACCTCAGAGCGATTTGGCAAACTGCAAACAACGGGGGCTTGGGTAGCATCCATTTGGCAGCCGACACTGCCGAGATGAATCGCAAAGCCGTTAAACTCTTCAGCATGTTGTTTTCCGTGGGCAGCATTATCGTCAGATGCTGCCTGGGCAGTTTCCGCAGCAGGCGATAGGTCAATACGGGCAAATTTATAGCCAAAGTTCCAGTTCCACCACATGGAGGTGAGGTTCAACGGTGATGGCGCCAGGGTAGAGTCAACGTGATTGAGGCCAAACGGAACGCCGAGGGTGAATTTCACCCCAGCGTAGTCGCCAGCGGGCACGGCCCCGATCACCTCAGCCCGTGTCTCCTCGGTCCCGTTCGTGCAGGCACCAGACTTGTCTTCAAAATCGATGAGCGCCACATTTTGATGCTGCCACTTGCCGTCTTGCTCCAGAATCAGCGGCACTTCGTTCCCGTCGGTATCAATCAGGGCCACCTCTGAGACGTAGAACCGAAAGTCGAGGGGCGTCATCGGGGTGGCTGGCGAACCCAATTCATAGGCTTGACCGCAGGCAAACGGTTCGTCAGCGACCATCCCTTCAAACTGGAGGGTGACAGTCTGGCTTTCAATGGCGATCGCTGGCTTTTGATGCGCCTTAAGCCCTACAAGCCCGGAAAGTACCATGCCAGCTGCCAGCGCTAATCTGCAAAGCTGTCGTCTTTGTGCGGTGCTCATCATGATTTCTACGTCACCATCCTGGTGAGTTAACTTGGCTTTCACCCCAGTACATTAGCAAACTCGGAAGTAGAAGGAGAGTCCAATTAAATCTAGCCTTTTGATTGGCTTCAGGCAATACATCACCTAATTTCTGGAAAGGTCTATGACGCTCCTTCGTTGGTACAATTGAGAACAAATTTCAGGAAGGGGCGATGGAAGTGATTAATATTGCCGATTGCCGCTATTGCTCTGAGGTCTCCAAGGCAAATCAAGAAGACCCTATTGGCTCGGCACCTCAGGTAGATTACTGGATACTGGTTGAATTTCCTCAGCCCTGGCCAACCGCCATGTTTACTGAGAATCCACTCGTTAAGCAGATCATTCCCTTAATCAAAAAGTTGGCCTTAGAGCGGGATATTCTGGTGAGGCCGCTGGCGATCGCCCCCGACCCTGAGTACTCCCAGTCTGGCTACACGCGGGTCATCTACTACCAGCGTCCAGGTCAAAAATTTGCTGAATACGCCAAGCAGGAATACATCGTCCCAAACGATCACGCTTCGCCGTTAGTGATGGCTATACTAAACCGCCTATTGAAGCAGTCTGGCGATTTATCTCAGTTCACACCCTATCAGCAAGACACACAAGCACTGCGAGAGATATTGGTCTGTACCCATACCCAGGTAGATCTTGCCTGCGGTCGTTATGGCACGCCCGTTTACCGTCACCTGCGCCAAACCTATGGCCAGCCCGACCAACCGCTGCGCGTCTGGCAAAGCACCCACTTTGGGGGCCATCAATTTGCCCCTACCCTGATCGATTTACCCACAGGTCAATTCTGGGGACATTTAGAAATGGATGTCCTACCGCAACTCATTCATCGTAACGGCGACTGTCACCAAATGCGGCGCTTTTATCGGGGCTGGACCGGGATGAATCGATTCGAGCAGATCGCTGAGCGCGAAGCCTGGATGCAGCAAGGTTGGGATTGGTTCACCTATCCCCGAACGGCCCGCACAACCGGCAAAGGACTCACCGGGCAGAAGCGCTGGCTTTATCCAATGCTGCGTTTAGTACCGCTTAAACGACTGCAGGTTTGGTTAGAGCGGTGGACGCGGAACGCGAGTTGGGCCGACGTTGATGTCATTTACGATTCACCTCAGGGTGAGGGGCGCTATCAGGCCCGTATTGAGGAAAACGGCGAAGTGATGAGTGCCTTCAAATCAGCGGCTAAACCAACTGACCAGGTAATCTCAAAATCAGTTAAGCAATATCGCGTCAGTCACGTAGAGTTCTTTCCATCACAAGCACCTCCTTGTCGTGATAGTTAACTTGCTCGACGGGTTGCCATCCCAGTCGGGCGTATAGGCCGCCGTCCAGTCGTTTAGTTTGCAGCGATAAATGCTGGATGCCAAGTGATCGAGCCATGTCTGTGATGCGTGTAACAAGAGCACTGCCAACACCTTGCCCCCGGCTTTCAGAGGATATGTAAACGCCGCCAAGCCAATATTCCCGGTCTGGATAAATCGCCATTTCGCGAATCTTCAGCTGTGCAACACCCAACACGTTGGTGGCATCCACAGCAAGCAGATGCAGCGGCAGGCGATCGCGATTGAGTCTGCCTCGCAGGCGATCGCAGGTAGCTGCCACCGTATTGCCTTCAACAGCGTAGCCCCATTCTGTGAAATACCAACTGGCGACAGTGGGAATCGCATCAACGCGATCGGCTAGGAAACAAAAATCCATATCCAAGCAGCTTTGATTTTAGGGAACAGGGAATAGGAAAGTGCGCTTGATTTGACTGTGTGCTGCTGTCAGTCAAACAGCTACTTCAGCTATTGGTTGATGATAAGTGACAGCAGTTTGAAACCCTTTACTTTAGTTTGAGGATTGTTTTTGAAGACTTTTACTAGCTACAGTCGTAGATAAAACAATTGAAACATCTACTGCCCCGAATTGTAGGAATTTTTTCAGCGAAGCTTCAAGGCACTGCATAGAGGGTAGGACAATCTTCAAGATATAGTATTCGCTCCCGACGACCCGATGCATTTCAATAATTTCGGGCAGGGCGATCGCCTGTTCCCGGAGATGTCTGCAGTGTTCGGAATGCACACGCAATTTCAAGAATGCCATGACGGGAAATCCCAACTTTTCCCGATTTAGCTTGACGCCGTAGCCTTCAATAACACCTTCATCCTCCAGCTTTCGGACTCGTTCGGCGATCGCAGTTCCCGTCAACCCGATCCGATGCCCGAGTTCCTTGAACGAAATCCGCGCTTCTGCCTGAAGGATCGCTAAGATGTGCCAGTCTACTTCATCCAGATTTACAGCAGTGACCATGCTTATCGCTTTCCTAAAGCTACTGAGTGCCATCTTACGCAATTAACCATAAGTTTTTATACTCTTGACTTTATCAAGCAAAAATAATTCAAGACCTTTATCTAAGAGGTCAAACGTCTGAAATACCTGTCCTTTTGTCTGTACCTCAAAGCTTGTCTCGCCTACGCTAAAGAAGCAATGAAATACCAAAGAGCCTTGAGGAGGTAACTCAATGGAGCTTGGATTAAAGCATAAAGTCGTACTTGTGACTGGCGCTAGCAAAGGTCTAGGGGCTGCAATTGCCAGGGCTTTTAGCCAAGAAGGAAGTAAAATTGCTCTGGTCGCTCGAACTCAAGCAGAACTTGATCAGGTCGCTCGGGATGCGCAACAGCAAGGGGCTGCAGATGTCTTGGTAATCGCTGCTGACCTTACCCAGCCCCAGGCAATCGATCAAGTTGTTGCGGAGACTATCCATCGATTTGGCACCATTCATATCTTGGTCAATAATGCGGGTATTTTGGGGCGCTTTCTACCTTTTGAAGCGCTGACCGATGACGAATGGTTCCAAGTATTTAATCTCAACATTTTCGCTTTGGTGAAACTCACTCGGGAAGTTTTGCCTCACATGACTCAGCAAAAATGGGGTCGGATCATTAATATTTCTTCGGAAAGCGGACTGCAGCCAGATGCGGCAATGCCTCACTACAGTGCGACCAAAGCGGCCCTATTGAATCTGACCAAAAGTCTTTCCAAACAGTATGGGCAACAAGGCATTTTGGTGAACAGCATCTCCCCTGCTTTTATCAAGACGCCTATGGTAGAGGCAATGCTGAAACAGATTGCTCAAGCGAACAGTTTTGGGGCTCAAGAAGCTGAGACTTACTTCTTAAAAGAAAATCGTCCTCATATCGAGCTAAGACGTAGCGGAAATGCTTCTGAAGTTGCTGCTGCTGTTGTGTTTCTAGCCTCTGAAGCGGCCTCATTTATTGTCGGCACAAACTTACGAGTTGATGGCGGGTCAGTTGCGAGTATTTAGGGCATCAAATGGGTTATTGCCTCTGGCAAGGCTGCGCCAACGTCCCTCAACCGCAATCTACATGTGCTCATTTTATGGCCACCTACTTATTCCAGCTGTCGGCTGATGATGAGTGATAAAGCTTGTCGAGTCATCGCCATGGGCATGAAGGGTGACTCCGGCCAATGACGAATAACCTGTTCTGGCAAGGCTGGAATGTGAACAAAGCCAACCTTCATATCACTATTGTGGACTGTCTGCCAGTGAAGCATCTGGTAGAAAATCTGATTGCATAGATGAGTTCCACAATCGTTTGAAATTCTGGCCGGAATGTTGTGGTGCTTCATCAGTGAAACCAGACCATCCTGCTCTGGCAGAGTACTCCAGTAAGCAGCGGGTGCATCTGGAACGATGGGTTCACCTTGAGGCGTATTGCCTGCTCTATCAGGCGTCCTGAAGTATCTGAGATTCTTCGCCATGCGCTCAAGGGCTATCTGGTTATAGCCTCGTGCTTGCCCAATTGCGATGCAGATGTTGGGAGCGATCGCCGTCAGTGTTGCATCGACGATCGGCCCCAGGATTTGGGTATTCCCCGGCATTATCCGAAAGTCAATGCAGTGCCTATATCCAACCAGTGCCTGAGGCAAGTCATCCCGCATAGAGGCCACCACCAACTCAGATGCATTAAGACCCTCATCATTCGGTTCAAAACCTGTGATTAATACGCGCATTTGCAAATCCGCAACAGCTGCATCTTTAAGCTAGTCCAGCCTCTATGGATAACTGGACCTACGATGTACACACATCTCAGGTTGGGGCGGTAAGGCGACAATTCCCGGGGGTGTGAGGGAGGTTCTGCTTGAGGACATTTCGCTGTCCTCAAACTCCCGTCGACTAGGACGTTTCGTCGTCCTAGAACCTCCCGAAAGGGGAGGGCTGGTGAGGTTAACCACAGTGTTGCACTGGGGATTGGATTCGCCGCCGGAGGCCGCTTGCACAAACGCCTCTAGCTTTGCCAGAATTCAGTCCTGAAGGGACTTGAACTAGGATCTGGAGAATTGATGCGCCGGCGGCAGTATCGGTTCGGCGAAGACTTGTGTATACACCGTAAATAGCTGGACTGGTACGAACAGACTGAGCACATAGCTGCTGCCCCAGAGCCGACTCTATGCCAAACTACGGGATGTACGGAGCGATCGCGCTACAGGAAAATCGCTACATGACAATTGCGCATTATCCCGATTTGGGGACTGCGATTCGAGGGGTTTGCCACGCTTGGTGTAACGCCAACGGCTACAGCGATCCTTTTTGTCGCGATGGCGAATGGTGGGCGTTTCCGCTGGGGGGTGTGATGCCAATTCGGATCAAAACGGTGATGCGGGAAGATGATCGGCAACCCGTCAAGATTGGCCCAGTAATGCTGATAATCTTCCCAGATGGCTCATTGTCCAGTTGTACTGAGCGCTAGTTCAGGCTCTTGAAGCGGCTCGGTGGCATAGCCAGCCATCAGGATGTCTACCAGCGTTGCGCCCGACTGCCAGCGATCGCGCATCGGATGAGCGGGTGTCGTTCGTTGTTCAACGGATTGCCAAAGGGGCTGCAACAGCTCACGCTCGTTCGGATCGGTTAGAACCCGTTCCGCAACCGTCAAGAGTTCCACAGCTTGGTCACGCAGCTTGGAATCCTGGAAACCATAGAGGGCCGACCGTTGGTGTTGTTCAGCATCGGGCACAAGGGCCAGCCCTGGGAGAGTTTGATCCAGCACGATACCTTTGAGCAGAGCTAAGAGACTCCCATAGAGAGAAAAGTCACCACAGCTATCGCAGGACTTGAATTCAATCCGTCCCACTTCGGCGGGCAGACGCGCAATTTTAGTGAGCGAAGGCGAACTCGTAATCAAATCCTCAGGGTATTCGACAAAGACCATGGCAGCGGGACGGAGCCCTGTACGTAGGTGAGTCCGCACCGATAGCCCCGACCATAATTGCTGACCATAAATGGGAGCACTAAAGCTGAAGGGCACGATCGCCGGACTGTAGTAGGTCAGCTTGGCCCCCGCCTGAATGAGCGCCGACGTAGACATCCCCTGAATTGAGAAGTTGAGGTCGGGTCCATAGGTCAGCATCGGAATGTGAGCCGTGCGTTTTTCCGGGGACCCATCTCGTCGTTGGGTTTCGTACTGGTTTAGGGGAGGGTCCGGTACAAAGGCCGTGTGGATGGGATTAAAGCTCGTCAGTACCGGCAAGAGTCCTGCAGGACGAGTCACCGCACAGAGTTGGACAAAGCTTTCTCGCAACTCTTGAATAGCACCCGCGATCGTGGGTTGAGGCGTTGTACGAATTTCAATTCCTTTGGGCGCACACCCGACCAGTTCACCCATCTCAGAGAAGCGCTCATACCCTTCGATGTACCAGCGCTTCCGTTTAATCCCAGCATCCCCAATCCGGAGTTGCGGATAATCCGAGTCGTATTCAGGCAACTGGGCAATCAAATCATCAAACCGGGAGAACGCCGTGTTGGAGAAGTCCGCAAACTGGTTAATGCGCTCGTCCCAAAACGCGACTTCATGCTCCAGACCAAACCGATAGCGGCCCACCGAACCCTCGATCGAGGAATAGCTCATCACAATGCACCCTGTCTTCAAAACAACTTTTAGAACCAATCGCAAGAAGCGATGTTGAAGTATTGTAGTGAATCGAGATTTATTAGCAATAGATCTAGCAACCAAAATCGCGAAATCTACGTCAATGCAAAGTAAGCCCTATATTTCTCATGCAAAATATAATAAAAAATCAATCCTCTAGCAAATATTGATTTAGACTCCTCGTTTCAAGATCAAACTTGCTGATGACAATTTATGTCATTAAACTAGAGCTGAAGACAGTCCTCTCATTCCCAAAGAACTGGGCGGGCGTTCGCAGCAATCACAGCTGGCCATGAATCTGTCAACGCTTTCTAAACCTCGCTCTGAATCTTTAATCGGCACGGCAGTTCCTGCCAATACCTTTATCCTGATTGAAACGCCCCAGCCCTGGAGCAAGCCAGCCTTGCTTTCGGAGGGTGTGCCCGAATCCTTGCGACAGGTCGTTAAGCCTCTGCTAGCGCCTGGTTCCGGAGTCCGTGTTCATCTCATCGCCAATGAACAAACACCGACCCGAACCCAACGACGTCTCCTGATTTTTCAGCGGACGATGGCATCGCCGTTCCGAACATCTTCGCCAGCTCTACTCAGCAAACCAACCGGCGAATACAAGGCTTGGGAAATTCAGGTCGATACACCAGCAGCGATGGCTCCGGCACTCAGTCAATTTTTGACAGCCCCATCGCAGGTTCGGCTGATGGACCGGCGGCGCATTCGACCAGACCAACGGCATTTGATGATCTGCACCCACGCCAGTCACAACGAATGCTGCGGTACCTATGGGTATCCGTTTTATCAGCAAGCGATTGCCCATATCCAACGACTAGGGCTGACACAGCACATTCACCCCTGGCAGATTAGCCATATTGGCGGCCATCGATTTGCCCCGACGCTGATTGACTTCCCCCAAGGGCGCTACTACGGCCACCTGGATGAAGCATCGCTGCAGTGTTTGCTGAAGCAGGAGGGCGCGATCGCCCCCTTACTCTCTACCTATCGGGGATGGAGCCTATTGCCAAAGCCCCTACAAATTTTGGAGGGAGAGCTTTTCCGGCAGTATGGCTGGCGATGGCTGCGGGGTCGGGTTGCCGGTCGAGTCCTTGATCAGGATAAAGGCCGCAAGCAATTTGGGGTTGAACTCTGGGTCGAACTGGCTGAGCGATCGCGACTGCACTACACAGCTGCGATTCACGACAGCAGACTGCAGTACTATCACCCAAGTTTCGATAGGGCAATCCTCACATAAGCCAACGCCGCTGCTATTCGAATCCCTCATACGGGAAAATTCTGCTTTAACAACTGATCTGCTTGAGGATTCTCAATTGCTTGAACGCGACCATTGGCCCAGAAAATTTTCAGAGCACGTATAGTTTTTGACTGTCCCAGCCCAAAGTACAGACGATAGTGTCCCTGCGAACGGATAGCGCCATCCGCTTGGCCAACCTGTTGAAATTGAACCCCATCAGGAGTTTCTACCTCAACACTTGTACCAATCGCCGGGCGATTGCCTTCTGGTCCTGTCAAGCTGAGTTCAAGCCAATGTTTTTTGGTCCCGACATTTTGGTACAGTATTAATCGCCATTCTGGAAGCGTCAGAACGCGG
>JBCBJE010000033.1:0-13198 GCA_038523735.1 Cyanobacteria bacterium J06626_18
CCTCCTTGCTGAGCGGGGCTATGGTTCGATTACGATGCGGCAAATCGCGAAAGGGCTTGGCGTCTCTACAGGCACGTTGTATCACTACTTTCCGAGTAAGGAGAGTATCTTTATGCAGCTTGGGCCAAGAAGGTAGAAATATCACGCTCAAACAACTCTTGAACAAGCTGCATAAAGATACTCTCCTTACTCGGAAAGTAGTGATACAACGTGCCTGTAGAGACGCCAAGCCCTTTCGCGATTTGCCGCATCGTAATCGAACCATAGCCCCGCTCAGCAAGGAGGTCGAAACACCCCATAAGCAGTTCTTGGCGGTAGCGATCGTGGTCAACAATCTTAGGCATAGCGATGAAACGAAAGCAGCAGGTGTATCTTACTGCCCATGCCTTATTTATAACACATGTTCGTTATAGATTAGACGCCTAAACTTTTTCTCAAATCGTACCAAGCCAACATTCTCGGGGGTTAGGACTGTATATTTCAGCGCTGAAGCTTGCCTACTAAACTGCAAGGTATTCATTTACGTCAGTTTTTTCAGCACATGCATGTCTTCTTTGATTTGGATGGTACGCTTGCGGATCCCCAAAAAGGAATTATCGCTTGCATCCACTATGCCCTGACGGCTTTGGATGCCCCGATTCCATCGCAAGCAAAACTCCTGCAATGGATTGGCCCCCCTCTGCAGGAATCGTTTTTGGCTGTACTGGATTGTCCCGATCGCGCCAACCAAGCTGTCGCCCTGTATCGCTATCGCTTTGCTACGGTCGGCCTATTCGAGAATCATATGTACGATGGCATCCCCGAGATGTTGACGGCACTCTCAGCTAGCAACACCCTCTGGGTCACCACCTCAAAGCCCCACATCTTCGCCCACAAAATCATTAAGCATTTCCATCTCGATTCCTTTTTTGCCAGCATCTACGGTAGTGAGCTGGATGGGACGCATGCCTCCAAAAGCGACCTGCTGGCCCACGTACTGAACACAGAGCGCCTTGATCCGGCTGAGGTTGTGATGGTGGGCGATCGTCGCCACGATATAGTTGGAGCCCAACAAAATCACATTCCCGCCATCGGCGTGACCTGGGGCTTCGGCTCAGAGCAGGAGCTGAAAGGAGCAGGCGCGATCGCGCTTTGTCATACTCCCGAGCAACTACCGGATCTCTTACAATCATCCATCATCCGCTAGCTTCGACTCTGCTCTTCCTGCTTCTTTCCTACAGCGTTGTTGAAGACAGGTTTTGAGGGAAAGAGTTGGGATTTCCCATAAGTGATTCCCTGAACCTGGCCCTATGATGTCCTCGTAAATCTATCGGATTTCCCGAGGTGCATTGCTACGGGCTAGCGTCAGCTATGTCCGGGTGGCTATATGGCACCCTACGGAACTTTCCCATCACCCCATTACCCCATTACCCCATTACCCCATCCGCTCTTCCCTCGTGCGGAAATCCCTTCCCAACACCTTCAAGAGCGATCCCTTAAGATCGTTTACGAAAAAGGAACACTGGATTGTCCCGTCAACAATCCATGTTTCCTAAACGCAGAACAGAGAGGAGAAGGGGTCATGGAGACTAAGAGTGTCAATTGCGCCGTAGACTGTGTCAACGGTTGTGTTCTGGGTGATAAGTGTCCCAACCTGGAATACACCCAGCAGGCATCCAAGTTTATTGAGGAGACATCCCTCGACAAGATGCTAGAAATGGCTGACGAAGCCGTCCGTAAAAAAATGATGGAACGCGCCTCGCAGCCGCCAAAATGGGTACTGCCTGAGGATTAAGGGGTAAGAGACATCCCAGGTAAAAATGTCCCATTTGAGGAACCCGGTTGCTCTGAAAACCTGCGAGACGGTTGCTCTCACTCCAGAAACCGGGTTCCTGGAGGCATGATTTCTCGAAATGCTCCAATTAGCTCGAAATTCAACGCTTTTTCTTCCGGGGCCTAGAAGATTTAGAGGCTTTAGGTTTAAATCCTTTGGCTTGAGGAACTTCGTCTGCTGGAAGGGATTCCTCGCCCAGGAAGCTGAGATTTGCTTCGCGAATTTTTGCCGCCGTCTCATCGTATAGAAATGGCAAGTAGGCATATCGAACCCCTGCGGTGACAACCGTTGCCTCATGCAGGAGCGAGCACGAAAAGACGACAGCCCCCCCTGCAGGAGCACTGTAAGTCTGACGACCAAATTCTGGAAAGCGCAGCCGTCCCCCTTCATACTCTCCCGTATTGAGATTTAGTGAGACGGCAAACCGACGATGGCGAGTTCCTTTGGTGGTATTGTCCCGATGAGGTCGGAAAAATCCTCCGCTCTCGCTGTCATAACAGGCGACAATATACCGCTCAATCCGGGTGGCATTAAACTGAAACGCCTTTTGAATTTCTGGCACTAGTCGATCATGAATGCGGGTCGTGGTGGCGTTTCGTAGGTCTTCATCCAAGATTTTCTGATCACGCCGCCGCTTAAAGCCATAGTCGCTATTTTTGATAGTGCGACCATCCTTCTCCACCATGAATCCCGATTCTTGGCCACCATGCTGATTGTAATGATCAATCAGAGTCTGGCAAAGTTCAGGCTCAAAAATGCGAGGAACGACTAGGATCGGTGCTTGTACTGAGGCGGGCACATCGGGGGCAATGGCCGGCAGTTCTGATAGGTAGGTTTTCAGCTGCTCGACGTGATGCTCAGGTTGGGTATTGAAAGGCACCACGGCTAAAACGCGCAGCCGTTCGTCCAGAACATAGGTACAGGGATGATACGCACCGTTCTGCTCAATAGCGCCAAATTTCTGACTAATCGTTTTATCAAAATCCCACAGAAATCGAATGCCTGGGATGTGCTCTTTCAGACGGGAAGATGCCTGGTCATCAGGGTCAGTACTGATGCCAAAAAAACAACAGAATTCATCATCAAGCATTGCACGATGCTCCCATAGGTCGGTTAGGACCTGCTGGCTGGCCTCACTACGGGCAGTGTTCAGGAAGCACAGCAACACATAGCGTCCAGCTACGGAATTAAAGTGATATTTAGGATTTGTGGTGGAAGCGGTGATGAACCAAGGTGCTGGTTCGCCTACAGCAAGGAACATCTTGTTCACTCTCAGATGTTGTGTCGTTATTAAGGGTACCTAGGGAAAGGGGAAAAAGGTTAGTGAATGATGGGTGGGGGAGTGATGGGGTAAGGGTTAAAGGGAAAGGGAAAAGGGGGGTATTTGATTTAAGGTATGTTGCTACGCTGTGCTGTCTCGCTTTTTGACGGCTATGGATGGTGGAGGTGAAAGCGTTGCGATATATCTTCTAATCGAAAATCTAAAATTGAGAATTGATATTAGCTAGGCACTGGGCTTGTTTTGTGGTCCTAACGATTTACGCTTTAAGACGATCGCTCCAGCGCACTGACCAGCTTGCTGACATGGTCTAGTGTGTGTGTAGCCATCAGAGTAATTCGTAATCGGCTCTGAGGAACCGTGGGGGGACGCACGACCGAGATGAAAAATCCCTGTGTTTTAAGGCGATCGCCCAGCCGTATCACCGTGGCAATATTGCTGACTTCGATACAGACGATCGGTGATTGCGACGGTAACAAGCACTCCCAACCCTCTGGCCTAGAACTGTCAGACAGCAAAGCTTGTAACCCTTGCTTAAGAACAGACACATTGCGCCAGAGACAATCGCGCCGCTCGGGTTCGGCTTGAACAACAGCGATCGCGGCTAAAGCAGCAGCAGTATCGGCTGGCGATAGCCCTGTCGTATAAATCCAGCTAGGAGCCCGATTCCGCAAAAAATCGATAACGTTAGTCGTGCCGGTAACGTAGCCCCCCAAACTACCCAGAGCCTTGCTGAGCGTCCCCATTTGTACCAGCGGGCGATGGCGACAGCCCAGATGCTCTACAGCGCCCGATCCGGTCGCTCCTAGTACACCCGTTCCATGGGCTTCATCGACCAGCACCATACAGTCAAACGCATCGGCGATATCCAAAATCATCAGTAGAGGACAAACATCGCCGTCCATGCTGAAGACGCTGTCGGTGACGATTAAACAGCGACGATAGTGCGATCGCTGCTCGACCAACTGCTGGTGCAAATCCTCCATGTTGCAATGGGCATAGTTCTGTACAGTCGCCCCGCTTAGCTTTGCTCCCTTAATGAGGCTGGAGTGGTTGTATTGGTCTGACAGAATCAAATCGCGCGAGCCCGCCAAAGCGCTAATGGTACCAATATTTGCCAAATAGCCAGAGCTGAACACGATCGCATCCTCCGTGCCTTTCCAGTGTGCGATCGCCTGCTCTAACTCTCGGTGCAGCTGCCGATGCCCACTCAAAAGACGCGATCCCGTACTCCCGGTACCGTAGGTTTGAATCGCCGCGATCGCGGCCTCCGCCAGCCGTGGATCCCCCGCCAGCCCCAGATAATCATTACTGGCAAAGTTAATCACCTGCCGCCCGTTCAACATCATTTCCGGTCCGGCTTTGCCTTCCAGCGGCTGTACCATCCGATACCACTGGGCTTTGTGAATGGTGCCTAAGGCTTTATCAATCCACTGGTAGGCTTGCGATCCCATGCTAGATAAGGGGAGTGTTATTCTTGATTGGTGAGTCGATACACCGGCAGCGACAGCCCCCAAATGATGGCTGCCAAACGCAGGGCAATGATGGTTCCCATTCCGGTCAAGGTGGCTACGGCTAACGGTATCCCTAATTTGGGGAGCAGTAGATAGAGGGTAATACCGACGATCGCTGCTGTAGCGTAAATGTTGCCACGCTTCGGGATAATTGGAATTTCCACGAGTAGGACGTCTCGAATTAAGCCGCCGATCACGCCGGTACAGGTTCCCATCAAAATCACAATTAGACTATGCAGGTGAGCCGCCTCGGCAATTTGGGCCCCACTAATGCTGAAAACAGCTAGTCCGCAGGCATCGGCTATCAATAGTGATCGCTGAGGCGGCTTACGAAAGCGGGTGTACAAAACCGTCAACCCCGCCGCTGCCAGCGTCACGATTAAATAATCAGGTTGCTGAATCCAAAAGATAGGCGAGCGATCCAGCAACACATCGCGTAGTGTTCCGCCACCTAATGCGGTCACCACGGCAATTACTAAGACTCCGAGCAGGTCTAGATGCTTGCGTCCAGCGGCTAGCGCACCACTCACGGCAAATACAGCAACCCCCAACATGTCCAGCACATACAAAATCACGGAAAGCCCCCTACATGGATGAGTAGTAGGGTAGCAGAGTGGATGGGTTGGGGGAGTGGATGGGTAGTGGGTAGTGGGTAGTGGGTAGTGGGCAGTGGGGCAAAAGTATGAAGGAGCTTAAGGGGAGAGGGGGAGTGATGGGGTAGGGGTAAAGGTAAAGGGTGAAGGGACAGAAGAAATGTGAACCAATTACCAATTACCAATTACCAATTACCAGTTACCAACCAAGAACGTAGGGCTATGCTCTTCACGCAGGGTAGAACCAGGAACCAAGAACTCCTGTTCCCTGTTCCCTGTTCTCTATCTAATCCGAAATCCACGCATACGGATCGCCTGCCACCCGAATGCCACTGTCTTTGCCATAGCGTATGACGATGATATTGGAGTCGTCGCGACCTACGTCGAGATAGCCGGATCCCCAAACTTCAAAGCGGGAGACGCCGGTAATTTCTAGATAGTAGGCTCCAGGTTCTAGAGTGACGGAGTAAGTGCGGCGCGTGTTGGAAGCTCGAAATAGAAGACGATTGTCAAGGTAAACAGTGGCCCACTCTTCGCCTTGAGCGACAAACTGCAGCGTGACTTCGCGTTCCTCTTCGCGATCGCGCCGGGGCACCACGATGATGGGATAGCCTGGCACGACTACCGGCACGTTAATCGTGATATCGGCTAGCTGAGGCGCGATCGGCGTGGCGGATTCTGGTGGTAGTGTGGCACCCGTGGTGAGGAGTGTGGCGCTGGCGGTCAGAGCCGCTAGCAGGCGCGATCGCACTTGCCTTTGCCAGAGGTTCTCAGTATTCACGGGCATGACTCCAATGGATAAACGGGGGTATATCTAGCTTATCTGACCCTCGCTTGAGGGCCAAAGTTGCTTAGCCCAGTTTGGGACCCATACCAACGGTGCCCGCGTAGACAGCTTGTTCACCCAGTTCATCTTCAATCCGCAGCAGGCGGTTATATTTAGCAATCCGCTCGCTACGGCTGAGTGATCCCGTTTTGATTTGACCTGCACGTGTTGCAACGGCAAGATCGGCGATCGTCGTATCTTCGGTTTCGCCCGAACGATGGCTGATGACTGAGGTGTAGCTATTACGCATGGCCAGATCGATAGTTTCCAGCGTTTCTGTCAGGCTACCAATTTGGTTCAGCTTGATGAGGATGGAATTGCCAACTGACTGGTCGATCCCTTTCTGCAAACGGGTCGGATTCGTCACAAATAGGTCATCGCCCACCAGTTGAATTTTGCTGCCTAGCTTTTGAGTGAGAGCGGCCCAATTGCTCCAGTCTTCCTCATGTAGGCCGTCTTCGATAGAGACAATGGGAAATTTGCTCGTCAAATCGGTGAGGTAGTTAATCAGCGTCTCCGGCGAGCTTTGTTGGCCGTCATAGGTGTACTGGCCGTCTTCGTAGAACTCAGTAGCCGCTACATCCAGAGCCAGGGAGATCTGTTCACCCGGTTTGTATCCGGCCTGCTCAATGGCTTGAATCAAGAGTTCGAGCGCCTCTTGATTGGAGCCGAGGTTCGGGGCAAAGCCACCTTCGTCGCCCACCCCGGTTAGTAGTCCTTTGCCTTTCAAGACCTTGCTGAGGCTGGCGAATACTTCAGCGCCCCAGCGTAAAGCTTCAGCAAAAGTAGGTGCACCAACGGGCACGATCATGAATTCTTGAATATCAACGTTGTTGTCGGCGTGCTCGCCCCCGTTGACGACGTTCATCAGGGGTACGGGCAGCAAGTTCGCTAGGGGACCTCCCAGATAGCGGTAGAGTGGTAGCCCGACTGCAGCAGCAGCAGCTTTAGCATTGGCTAGAGACACAGCCAGGATAGCGTTCGCTCCAATTTTGGACTTATTTTCGGTGCCATCGATGTCCATCATGATGTTGTCGACAACGCTCTGTTCCAAAGCGTTGATGCCCATCAGCTCAGGAGCCAGGGAGTCTTCCACGTTCTCTACGGCTTTGAGGACGCCTTTGCCACCGAAGCGATCGCCGTCACCATCGCGCAGTTCATGGGCTTCAAAGCTGCCGGTCGAAGCTCCGCTGGGGACTTGAGCGATCCCTGCTGCACCGCCAGCTAGGTAAACCTCAGCTTCGATCGTAGGTCTGCCACGCGAATCTAAAATCTCGCGGGCCCGAATGTCTTCAATGGAGGTATCCAGCTCGTCAATCATCATGACTTGTGTCCTCTTGGGTACAGTAATGCATTTTAGGTAAACCGCATGAGCATGGCCTCTCTGCAGGACATGCGTTCCGACTTACGCTCCTAAAGTCAGCCTTTGCCAACATGGCCCCGTCTAATAACCACTAGGTAAAGACAGAACACCAATCGCTTCCGAGAAATTAGCATACGCTGATCCCGACTTATCGCAACAGGCTTAATATTGATTTTCTATCAAACAAAGCAAATTCCCTGATAGTCCGAGTAAATCCATGGAAATCAGGGAATTTATTCAAAGATAGAGTCCTTAAGACTGTAGGCGGCTAAAACCCTGTAAAAGGCAGCCATAGAAGTCGGTGTAGCCTAGAGTCCAGTCGGCAAACCGGTCGGTTTTCTGCCAACACTCGTGACAATACGACCCCAGCCAGCTTCGCCTCCCATGTCCCAGTAAATTTGCTGCATTACATTGTAGGAGTAGGGATCAAACGCCGCTGGGGTGCCCACATCATATGAATCACTACCTCCGTGGCGAATCCCGTAAGGATCATGTACGAGATAGTGCTTATTGACGGGATCATGCCCTGCCATACAACAGATGTGACCACTTCCTTTGTAAGCGAATCCGACAACGACTGGAATCCCATAGCTCAGCGACAACAAGATGTCTTGGGGGGAAAGGGTCTGGCTAAAGTAAGACTCAATCCCGAGTTCTTTCAAAGCTTTAGTCTGAGCTACATGGTTGGTTGTATCACCATACTTTTTCACAATCCGCATGTACAAGGACTCGGGCTCAGGATATCCCTTAGCGGTGGCGGCTTCTGAGAGTTTGCCTCCTAGCAGATAATCCGCCAGCATCGCATTACTTGTGGTGTTGCACTGTCGCCAGCCAGGACCGAAAACTGTTGGGTCGTTATCTAGCTGCATGAAATAAGGGACGTTCAGCTTGATTAACTTGGTTGTGTCTAGCTTCCCAGTGCTTCCACCCGCAGGCTTATCAGGTTCTCCTTCGATCTTGATGTGAGGTGCATAGCCATAAACGTCTTTTATACGAGTTTCCCCATCCATCGTGTTGAGTGGCGAAGCTAACTCGAGAAACGTATGCTGATTTTGCGCAGGCGCATAGCGGCTTACATAAAACACATGCCCTTTCGGCACATAGATTTTCTCAGATTTTTTTAAGTCCTGCGATCCTAATATCTTCGCTTTTAGATACGTATTTTCCTCGGCGATCGCCTTCGGCATTGTCCGTTGCTCCTTTTGGTAGGCTAGATGACCCAACTCTGTTGGCTTCAAATGTTCCCCAGCCATTCACGGAAAATGCGATCGCTTTCCCTCAATCGGGGTACCAAAACATTCCCTTGATCCCCTCTGGGTCGGGGACAAATCCTAAATTTCGATAAAAATCGATGACATGGGGATCCGCAAACAGCGTGACGTTGCTGATATCTTCGCTCCGCAGTTTCTTGATTAGCTGCTTCATCAAGGTTTTGCCAAGTCCCCTGCCTTGATAGTCAGGATGAACGACAACATCCCAAATGGTCGCGTTAAATGCATGATCTGAGGTGGCGCGCGAAAAGCCAATTAACCGACGACGGCTTCCTTGTTGTTCCCACATGGAGACCACTAAGAAACTATGCTGGATCGCCTTGCGGACTTTGCGAACCGGGCGTCGAGCCCAGCCCACCGCATCGCACAATTCTTCCAACTCGTAGAGATCAATATCTCGGTCAGTCGTGAAAACAATCCGACTACCTCGCTCTGGATCGGCGAGCTCAGCCAGATACTTTGGCGAAACCGACTTATCTTGCGGCGATAGGTCGGTCTCAGTGCCTGTGAATAGACTTTTCCAGAAACCCATGCAGGTTTGGGCGATGTAAGCAAAATAACAGTGACAGTTTATTAGAGTAATATACCTGCTCAGTCGTGTCGCATGAGCAAGCGACGAAACAAAGCCTGACTACTCTACTGAAGCTTTGACAGGATTATCCCCAGTACGGTTAGCCTAACCCAGATGTTGCATCATGAGCGAGACAGTGCAGCTCACCTGCGAATGCCGTCTGCCATGAGTTAGGGACTGCGGTAGTCTTATGTCTGTATCGACAATGAGCAACAAAATCGAGGGGAAGCCGATGTCGGTTCCTAATTCGAGTTGCTGTTATCCTTAAGCATTCTCAACGATGTGATTTTCTTCTCCTGGTTATGGCCGCTGGTTTGAAACCATCCACCATGGAACTGCTCAAACGGTTTAACCGTGCATTTCCGCAGTTCTATGAGCAGTTCGTCAGCAGCGAGATTCAGCTGCAGAACTTGCGGCTTGCTTATCAACTTTACAAAACGCGCAAGGCTGTTATTGAGTTGAAACCAGAAGGTAACCGCAGCGCCCTTCATTTCGCATACCGCAACCAATCTTTTCTCCTGAGCGATATCTTTGGCGTCCTAGCCGCTTATGGACTCACCATCCATAATCTCAGCCTCTATGGCCAGATTTATCCTCCGATGCTGGTTTTTATCAAGTTGGTAGTCTCGCGAGGCGGCAAGGCACTCCCAACAAAAACAGCCGATAACGTCTGCAGAGCGGTTCGTGAGGCACTGGCGGGCAACTTCGAAGTTGAAGAGATGCTGACTGTGGAGTTTAATCTGGATGCTGGATTAGAGCAGGTCGAGACAGAATTTTATGTAGACCCCGTTTTTCACTTGCCGGCGTTGCTGATTGAAGCTGATAACCAGCCAGGATTGTTCTATAAGGTAATGTATGCAATCTGGCAAGAAGATTTGTTGGTTGTTAACGCTAACCTCTTAGTTTGGCGAGGACGAACTCGCTTAATTCTCTACTTGTTGGGACCCAATGAAAGCCTGATTCCAGAATATCTCGGCCAGAAAATCGCTGAAGGAATGCGCTATCGACTTTTAAATCAAAGTCATTAATTGTCTAGTTTTAGTGTTTTTGGGGAGGGGTTCTCCGCATCAAGATATGATGGGTTTATGCCTTATGTCACTGTTTTTGGGGTTCCCCACGCATATGCGCTCACGGCAAAAAGCGATAATGCAAATAAAACGATTGTGTTTGTTCATGGTTGGCTCCTTAGTCACCAGTATTGGCAGCCAGTTGTTCAGTCCTTGCAGCAGGGCTGGCAATGCTTAAGCTACGACCTCAGAGGATTTGGGGCTTCTAATACACATCTCGAACGGCGCAGCGATTGGTCTGGGAATCCTCAAGCGAGGACTGCTTACGGCCTCGAAGCTTACGCACGCGATTTGGGTAAGTTACTGGAATCGCTCAATCTCTCGGCTGTATGGCTAGTGGGCCATTCTCTGGGCGGCAGTGTCGCGCTCTGGGCGGCGAAGTTATTTCCACAGCGGGTCGCGGGTGTGATTTGTGTCAACGCCGGAGGTGGGGTGTACCTACCGGATGAATTTCGGAAGTTTCAGCAGGCTGGTCAGCAAATTGTTCGCTGGCGAGGTGCTTGGTTGGCGTCGGTTCCTTTTGTTGCCCATGCTTTTGCGCGCTTGATGGTCGCTAGGCCGCTGGCGCCTGCTTGGGGAAAACAACGCGTTGCTGACTTGTTAGCGGCCCATAAGGAGGCCGCGATCGGGGCGCTGTTAGAATCCACGACCGAAGCAGAGGTGCATCTTTTGCCTAGGGTCGTGGCTAGTCTAAAGCAGCCAACTTATTTCATTGCGGGAGAAAATGATGCTGTGATGGAAGAAAAATACGTGCAGCACTTAGCCAGCTTCCATCCTTTATTCGAAAGTCCGAGCGGTAATGTCACCGTGCTGCCTGAGTGTGGGCATATGGCGATGGTGGAACAGCCGATCGCGCTCGCTCAAACAATTCAAAAATTGGTATTGACACAGTCAGGTCATGAGCTGTTAAGCTAGTACAGCGCATCTGATGGGGTGTCGCCAAGCGGTAAGGCAGCGGGTTTTGGTCCCGCCATTCCCAGGTTCGAATCCTGGCACCCCAGTTCTCTATTGATACAGAAACAAGCGTTTGGCAGCGCGAGTAAAGGCCACGTAGCAGAGCTGATTGCGCTCGATTACGTTGGGATTCACCGCCATTGAGGGCACATCCACAAAGACATCCTGAAACGTTGAACCCTGGCTTTTGTGGATGGTGAGGCTGTAGGCATAATCAACTTCGTGAAACTGCTGCTTCAGATCCCAAAACTCCAGCCAACGTCTTTCACGGGCCAGCACATCTAGCTTCAGATTCATTTCGCTAGCTCCCGACTCGTGTAGGACCTGTAGGGTTTTGTAGTTTCCCTCCTCCGTTTCCACAGACAGAAACCAGACGGGCCATTCCCCATACCGTCCCTGACGGGCATCAATCACTTCGCATTCGGCAGATGTCGGCAAAATGATGTTCTCTTCCTCCAGACAGGGGGTGATGGCAATCAGTCGCTCACCGGATACAAACCGCAACGCCGTTGAACCATAAATCGCTCTGCGAATTATCCGGTTCAGCTGAGCTACCCGGCGATTGGTGTATGCCAAGGCCCGCACCTGATCGGGATTCGCTACATAGGCATCACTCTTGAATGCCCGCAACATTAGAGTCTCCCATACAGAACGAGGCACTACGAAACACCCTTCCGTATTGTCGGCATTGGTATCGCTCTGGAAACGGGGGAAGCGATCGCGCTCCAAGTTCTGCCGCAGATCTTCCGCAATCACCCCTATCGCACCGCCGTAGCGTACGACTTCCGTGAGTTCCGATTTCAGGAGAATTTGTCGAAAACAGGCAGATTCTGATTCATTCACGGGCGGTAGCTGCGCCGGATCGCCCACAAACAGAATCTGTGTGCTGCGGTACAGGTTTGAAATCTCGTTAATCAATAACCGCCACAGCTCTTCGTTAACCATGGAGCATTCATCCACAATCACCAGTTCGTAGCGATCGATCTGGCTCCGCTGCTTCTGGTCAACTTGAAAGATTTGGTTGCCGTCTTCTTCATTGATCACCGGACGCAGACCCAGCAGTTTGCAGCAGGTCATGGCGTCGATTTCCAACTGCCAGCGATCAGCCATCGTCTCCAATACTTTGGTGGCCTTGTTGCTGAAGGCGGTGAGCACAATTTTGCGATCATCGCCGCGATCGCGCAGACCATTCACGAAGATTTGCAGCAATGTGGTCTTGCCAGTACCGGCATAGCCCGTCAGCAGATACAACTTCTCCTCACTCTCGACGAATGCATCCAGTAGCTCCAGCGCTGCTTGTTGCTCAGCGGTGAGGGCCAAGGTGCGATCGTCAGTTTTGGGTGATCGAGGCTGAAGTTGTGCCATTGGCTCAAACACAGACGTATAAAGCTAGCGTCATCCTGGCAACTTCCTATGGATGTGTGAAAAGAGAATTGCCTGTAGGGCATCTAACCTTCCATCAGGATAAGGGGGACGACGGCAGGTTAGCGATCCGCAGTCAGTAAGTTAAGGTTCTTAATTGATGTTCTTTCTGAATAACTCATTATGAAATCCAATCAAGAACATACCTTTCATCGGCAGATTCAAATAGCTGGATGGTTATTGTTCATTGCCTCAGCATTATGCTTTACAGGCTCAACCTGGCAAAATGGTGATCTTCTTGGACTGAGTGGTAGCTTGCTGTTTCTTCTCGCATGCTTTGTCTTTCTATGGCCACTCTTAAAGGCCTAAACGATATTTACCTTGTAACTGAACATCGAACCAACTGCCTGAAGGGTTCAGGACCACATATAGATCTACATTAGGCTAACAATC
Source organism: Cyanobacteria bacterium J06626_18 (assembly GCA_038523735.1). Lineage (GTDB taxonomy): Bacteria > Cyanobacteriota > Cyanobacteriia > Phormidesmidales > Phormidesmidaceae > SIO1E4. Next base: position 13,067 of record JBCBJE010000033.1, read on the forward strand.
AGAGAAATTATAAATATTGAACTAACACCTCCTAAGGCAACCAGATCTCTGTGCTTTTCAGCCCATGTCAGTGGAATCAACTCTTTCTCAAGAAGTTTGCTAGGGATCGGCAAATCTTTTCCACTAGCTAGC
>JBCBJE010000034.1:0-13186 GCA_038523735.1 Cyanobacteria bacterium J06626_18
CCGATGACCAACGACAAAGCATTTTCAGCGGTTCAATTAAAGTTTGTCCTAAGGGGGTGAGCGTGTATTCCACTATAGGCGGCACAACAGGGTAAACCTTGCGCTGAAAATGCTTTGTCGTTGGTCATCGGAGCATTTTCATGAAGTAGAAAGTGCCAGAACACAAATTACACAAAGATAAGTTCACCGGTTCTGGCTGTCTGGTTAAGCAAGCTTGATTTATGAAATGCTCCAGCCGCTGTCTACTGTGTAGTTGGCACCGTTAACGAACGAAGCCTTGTCAGAAGCTAAAAAAAGTACTACAGCAGCTTGTTCTTCGGGTTGCGAAATCCGTCCCATCGGATGGAAATTGGTGAAATACTGACGACATCAGAGACATCGGTCTCGATGAAAATCGCCTCACCTCCCTCAAGCTTGATTGCCGTAGCGATTTTGTAACCTTCGATCTCACGACGTGCAGCCAGGGCGACTTTGTAGCCTTCTTCAGCAAATCCTAGGGCCGCCGCTTTACCAATGCCACTAGTGGCTCCAACTATCAGTACAACTTTGTCGTTTGTTGCCTTCACCACAATCTTTTCTCCTTGTTTTCAAATTTCTAAACGAATCGTTTCGTATATTTAATTTCTAAACGATTCGTATCGTATGTGTCAACCTCTTTTGGAAATTTCATTACGCTGCGTACCGTATGTATACTTGAAGGGATTCACAACTGTGCACGTTCTTAGTAAACGGGTGGGAATCTTTACCAGAATGCTTTAGGAGGAAGGTATGCCACGGCAGACAACGGCGGCCAAAAACTCGCACATCTCAGGTAAGTCATCGGGACAATCTGCAGCTCAGGCTATACCTTCTCCCTCATCAATTGGACGTCCTCGTTCGGTTGAATCTGAGCAGGCGATTCTGGCAGCAGCTTGGACACTGTTACAGAAAACGAGTGTGCGCAAGATTTCGATTGAGGCGATCGCCCGTGCAGCTGGTGTCGGCAAAACGACCATCTATCGCTGGTGGCCGAGCAAAGCGGCTGTGATTGTTGATGCTTTCTTAGCGCAAGTGGAAACGGTACTACCCTTTCCTGAAACGGAAACTGCTGCTGAGGCGTTAGCTCAGCAAATGGCCCGTCTCGTTGAGGTATTTCGGGGCGATGTCGGTCGTATTGTGGCGCAAATTATTGCGGAAGGACAGTGTGATTCAGAGGCACTGGAGAGCTTTCGCGATCGCTTCCTCACCCCCCGTCGAGACACCGCTCGGCAGGTGATTGTACGAGGTATCGAATCCGGTGAGTTTGATGCCAATCTCGATCCAGATTTGGCGATGGATATTTTGTATGGCCCCATCTATTACCGTCTACTCGTACAGCATTTGCCACTGGATGAAGCATTCGCGACGGCTTTGCACAAACAGGCGATCGAGTGTTTAGCGGCTTCTTTGAAATGATTTGACGGTATGGGGTGCGCCTGGTTGACTGACAAAAGTCCTAGAACCCTTGTCTTTCGTTGCCGAAGCTGGCGACTAGAAGTCACGCCTGCTGACCAAAAGTCCACCTTCGCGGACTGGTTGTACCAAGGGTTTTAGGAACCTGCGGAAGCAGGTTTGCCCTTATAGGCGTGGTTTCAACCGCTTGCCGAAAAAGTTTTGTCAGTCAATCAGGGGGTGCGCTATGTCGATGGCTTCCGGGATGATCAAAAGGATAATTCGTCGATGAGGGGTGCATTGTTCCGCGAATGACACCCTACCGGGGTTTCCCATTACCCCACCACCCTATCACCCCATCACTCCGTTACCCATCCACCCATCTACCCATCTACCCTCACACTCCTCCCCTCACCCACCCCCTTGACCTTCAAGCAACTTGAAACTCTAGACTGCGAATTATCAGCTCTGAGGATGCCGACATGTTCCGTATCGGTGAGTTTTCCAAGATTGCCATGGTACCTGCTAGTCTGCTGCGCTACTACGATGATATCGGTCTGTTCAAGCCGATCCGGAGCGATCGCGAGACGGGCTACCGTTACTACAGTGTGCAGCAGCTAGCACAACTCAACCGCATTCTTGCCCTCAAAGATCTGGGGCTCTCATTGGAGCAAGTTAAGCGCCTATTAGAGGAAGAGGTCTCTGCCGATGAAATTCGCGGCATGCTGACCCTCAAAAAGGCGCAGATTGAGCAAACGATCCAGACAGAAGCAGCCCGTCTTCGGGCTGTGGAAACCCGTCTTGAGCAGCTTGAGCGTCAAGGCCAGTTACGAGATGAAGATGTGGTGTTGAAAAGCTTGCCAGCGCGGCCTTTTCTCGCCCAGCGACATCTCTGCAAGGGGTTGGCAGATGGTCTTACAACCATCTCAGAAATGAATCGGGTCGTTCCTCAGTATGTCAAGCTCAAGTCGCTCGGTCGCTTCATCGCAATCGTGCATAGCGAACTATATGAAGAAAGCGATTGGGATTTAGAGTTCGGATTTCTGCTCAATCATGAACTGGACGTTACGGTACCGCTGTCAAAAGGGCCATCCATGACTGTCCGCGCACTGCCCTCTGTTGACAAGGCATTGACGGCAGTTCGATTTGGGGAACCGGAAAAAGGCATCCATGCCTACGGGGCAATCGGTACCTGGGCGGAAATGAACCAATACAGGCTCATCGGTCCCGGTCGGGAGGTCTTTATCGTGTTCCCCAAACCCGGTCATGAGTCCGAAATGGTCGTCGAAATTCAGTTTCCGGTGGAGGCGATCGCTGCCTTGTAAGGGCGCACTGCCGTACGCCCCTACGGCATGTCGATCACCCAACCGAAATGTATCTGAATCGGTGATCGCCCCTCGACCTGTTGGTTTCATCAGGTCACAGAGCTGTGCGTCTCTACAGGTCAGTCTCACACCTTTAACCTACGAGGTAAACATCATGCAAATCAAACGCCAAATTACCGTTGACACATCCGCAGACAAAGTTTGGGAAATTCTCGGTCCTGGGTTCGAGCATGTTGCTGATTGGATCAGTGCCGTACATCTCTCGCACGGACGAATGGACGGCACTGTCCTTCGCAATGCTCCCAGTTCGGGACGAGTTTGCGAAACTGACTTGGGTCCTTTTAAAGAAGTTATCCTTCGGTACGACGAGCGGAATCGAACCCTTGCTTACAGCGCTGAGGGGGCCAAGATGCCTTTCTTTGTGACGCAGATGAGCAACACTTGGACTGTAACGCCTGTGAGCAATCACCAGGCCAGTGTGAATATGCGTGCGGAAATTTCTCTGTTGCCGGGGTTCAATCTAGTGATGGGTCCTGTAATGCGGCTGCAAATAGGAGGCATCCTTTCCAATGCTGTCGAGGAACTGAAGTACTTTGCTGAAAACGGGGTGCCCCACCCCCGGAAGTTGGAAGCACAGCGCCAGCAGCAGGCACAGATGGCTTAGTTGGAGGGTAGGGAGAGGAGCTAGGAATCGAGATTGGGGTATCAGATATCAGGCATAAAGCCGTAGATACTGTCTTCCTCTTTTCTCTTCTCCCTCGGATTGTGTGCAAAGGTTAATCGCTGGGGGCTGCGCTTTGGGTGAAGCTGGGCTATCTTAGGAGCATTCGAATGTGTGTCTTGCGGACACGCGGTAACCTTGACAGCAATATAGTTACGCTAATTTGCACAGGTGCTGTTTCAATCACCTGTGCATCGCTCTATTCTGTGAAGAATAGGAGCGCGGATGGGTAGCTGTTTGGAGCTGATCGGCTAAATAGGTAGGCTCAGCCCGCACGGAGACTGGATTCTAGCGTTTCTCTTGTTCAAGGGGATCCGCGCTAATCCTGTATTCTTTGTATAGCAAGTCTTTTCAGCGCTGGGTTGGTTTTTGTTTCAGTGCTGAAGTGTAATTTTGGGTTCCTGATCACGAGGTCCGCGCCAGGCTGCTCTGGACCTGTCTCGTAGTCAGGATTTGAAAAGCCCGCCGTCGCAATCAAGTAACTCCCCGCAAGGGGATTGAAACGAGTTTTCCAGCGATCGCCACAAGAATGCTGCAAGAGCGTGGTCGCAATCAAGTAACTCCCCGCAAGGGGATTGAAACGCAGAGTCCGATGCGACTGACTCTGCAGACAGCGGTGTCGCAATCAAGTAACTCCCCGCAAGGGGATTGAAACAACCGGTAATGACTTTTCAGGGCATCTGAATAAAGTCGCAATCAAATAACTCCCCGCAAGGGGATTGAAACGGATGGCCTTAGCCGACAGCGGTCCGGAAGACGTGATCGTCGCAATGAAATAACTCCCCGCAAGGGGATTGAAACCAGAACAAGCTGATTAACGAGGGCCGGGTGCCAGGGTCGCAATGAAATAACTCCCCGCAAGGGGATTGAAACGATCAACGTCACAAGAGTGGCGATCGGGCAAGTGCAAGTAGTCGCAATCAAATAACTCCCCGCAAGGGGATTGAAACGACAGTCGCAAACTGACGGGCTTCACCGGTCGCATGTCGCAATCAAATAACTCCCCGCAAGGGGATTGAAACGATGGTGTTGAGGGTGTCTCTAAGTTTCCCACTGAAGTCGCAATCAAATAACTCCCCGCAGGGGGATTGAAACCAATAAACCATTCCCCGGAGGGAGGATATCAGAAACGTCGCAATCAAATAACTCCCCGCAAGGGGATTGAAACAGCGGCGTCGGTTTCGATGCGAGCCTTAAAAGTGCTCTGCGGTCGCAATCAAATAACTCCCCGCAAGGGGATTGAAACCATACGGTGCTGATGGATCGATCAACATCGAAAGGGTCGCAATCAAATAACTCCCCGCAAGGGGATTGAAACAACTTTTTGCCGCGCCCGTCTATGAATGGGAATGACGTCGCAATCAAATAACTCCCCGCAAGGGGATTGAAACGCCGTATTCTTGCTCCAGAGCTGACTGGAAATTGTTGTCGCAATCAAATAACTCCCCGCAAGGGGATTGAAACAACTCAGTTGATTCAGTACAGTATGAAACCGATAAGGTCGCAATCAAATAACTCCCCGCAAGGGGATTGAAACTCTGGTCAGTATACTTCTCATATCACTAGAGTTACGTCGCAATCAAATAACTCCCCGCAAGGGGATTGAAACTGAAATCCACGCTATCGAGCGTGAGCAGGGGGTATGTCGCAATCAAATAACTCCCCGCAAGGGGATTGAAACCCGTTGAGCCCATACTGCAGTCATTTGCTCCTGCCAGTCGCAATCAAATAACTCCCCGCAAGGGGATTGAAGCCCTTGAAGGACATTGCAGGGACGATCGCATAGCTCCATCCAGTTCAGTAGTCCGTATCAATCGGTCATGGGGCTAGCGATAGCTTGGTTGTCGTAGCTGCGATACAACTGTCCATATACGTGCGATCGCTGAACCTGACTGCCACCTATTCGAAATATCTAATACCCCGTGTAGTCACCGGCAGAACAGTGACAGGATGGGGGGCAATGGCTGGAAGATCGGTGAGGTAAGTGCGATCGCGCAACGGATTTCTTCCTTGACACTTTATACAATTTTGCAGTAGCTTCATGTTCATACGAAATGTACAGAGATAAAGCCAGTTGAGTATAGGTGTTTGCTGTACCCCCTCAGTGAACGGGTTTCTAAATCGTAAGTTGTATGCGTTGAGTCTGTATTCAGGAGCCCCGCTACTGTCCATTAATTTGTAGTGTTGAAGCAATTCTCTGAAATTAATACCCATACCTTTATGTGCCCCCTTAGTAATGGGTAGGCGTTCTTCAGTATGAGTGCGTTTGAGGCGCTTGGATTGAATGCCTTGCATCAGAGAGAGAAGTATAAGGTTGTCGTGTGCTGGGGTTCCCAGCTAGAGATTTAGAGTGCCTAGGACCGTTCTTGCATCATGATTTCAATCTAATCCTGCGTCTACCGTTTTTGTGCAAACCAGCAGGAATCAGTTATGGATGTGACTTCGAGCGAAATCGGGACCGCTCTCCCTGGAGGAGGCGTACTGATAGAAGCGGAAGCGATGGCTTTGAGTGGATTCGTCGAAGAATCCAGCAAGTTTGCTTCCGGTGGTGCGTTAATCAAAACCTCTGGGAGTGGCTCAGCATCAGTTCAGTTTGATGGTCTCTCAGGCGAGTATGAAGTCGAGGTCGTCTACTTCGATGAGTCTGATGGCCAATCTGTTTTAGGACTTACCCCCTTTGATCAAACCTGGACTCTGGACCAGAACCTCAAAGGAACCATCGCCACCAACAAAACCAAAACCTCACAAACGTTTGTCGGTGATCTCCAAACCGGAGCTACGATCGGTTTGAACGGAACTCGTGTTGATGAAGAGTATGCTCGCATCGATTCACTCATCATCAGACCCGTCGACGACTCCGTTGAACCCTCGAAACCAACCTCCAAAGAGGTTCCCGTCAGCGCACCTCAGCTTCAGTCCTTGAAAGTTCAAGCTGAGAGCATGAATCTTGCGGGATATCAAACGGAATCCGCTGGGGTTGCTGAGGGTAAGCGAGTCATCAAGACCGATGGCACTGGCAGCGCCACAACTATCTTCAACGGACCCGATGGTATTTACAACATCAACGTTCGCTATTTTGATGAAAACGACGGACAATCATCCCTAGAGCTAACTGCAGGCGGCAAATCTGGCAGTGTCACGCTGGATCAAGATTTGCATCGCAGCATTCCGTCCAATAAAAATGGCGTCACCTCAACCCTGCTTTCCCAGGTTTCTTTGAAGAAAGGCGACACGGTTGAGCTCAAGGGTCAGCGGCAGGCAGAAGAATTTGCTCGTGTGGACTACATCGAGTTTGTGCCGACGGATGACAGCTCACCTGTGCCCTCTATGCCCGCACCCTCCGACGGACCTGAGCCCCCTGTCGAATCGCCAAACCCCGCACCCAAGCCTCCTCCTACTCCTGAGCCCGAACCTACGCCCACCCCAGAACCGAGTCCGGGGCCTGGGTCTTTCAAAGTTCAGGCCGAAACGATGAAACGCTCGGGGTATCAGTCTGAGTCTATTGGCGTGGCTGAAGGCGGGAAGGTTCTCAAAACCAACGGCATTGGCAGAGCGTCGACAACATTCGACGGTCCTGAAGGGCTCTATGACATCAAAGTTCGCTATTTCGACGAGACCGACGGACAATCTTCGCTAACGCTGAAAGCGGGTGGTGAAGCAGGCAGTCTCAAGTTCGACAAGGATCTGAGTAGCGGTATTCCAGACAGTAAAAATGGTGTCACCTCGACTGTCCTTGCGGGAGTTTCTCTCAAGGCCGGTGACAAGATTGAGTTAGAAGGCAAGCGTCAGGGGAAGGAACTGGCACGTATCGACTATCTTGAGTTGGTTCCATCGGACGGCTCACCCGATCCTTCTTCCTCACCTCCCCCAGAGCCGCCTACACCAGAGCCACCCGCACCAGAGCCGGAACCAACGCCAGAACCACCGTCGGCACCGGAGCCTGTGGACGATATCACTACGTCTCTGGAGTTCACATCTGGCTCCTCTAAAGCTGTCGATGTCGATGCCGCTCTGCTGATTTATTTCAGCGAAGCAGTCGATCCAGGTACAGTCGATCCTTCTACAGTTCAGCTGTTGCAGGTTGCAGGCGGTAAAAAGACCGCGGTACCGATGGTGGTCAGCGTCGATGCCACCGGCGGTGTCGCTTCACTAACGCCTGATCAGGACCTCGATCCTTCTAGCAAATACCAGGTGGTAATTGATGGCGTCGAAGGGGTTTCGGGCGATGGCGTGATTGATAAGACTTATAACTTCACAACAGAGGCGATCGCCGAACCCACACCCACACCCACACCCACACCTGAGCCTGAACCAAATCCAACGCCCCCAACTCCCTCAGGTCCAGCAACACAGTTTGAGAAGTTCAAAGTCATTGATGCTGACCAAGCGGGTGCTAGCTCACTGGCTATGGGTCCTAACGGCAAGCTCTATACAGCTGACATTTTCGGCAACATCAAAGAGCACACTCTCAAGCCTGATGGTACGGCATCCTCGGTGAAGACAATTCACCAAGGCGGTCAAGACCAGCAGATTGTTGGCATTGCCTTCAAACCGGGAACTGCGGATCTCTACTTCACGTACGCGGATCGCTCCCATGGCAATGACTTTTTCACAGGCGAGATTGCTCGGTTGAACGTCAACTCTGGCAAAAAACAGGTTGTGGTAGAAGGGTTGCCCCACTCTGAGTTCCTGGCTCACCAAGCGAATGGTCTCTCATTTGGTCCTGATGGCAAGCTTTATCAAGCGGTTGGCAGTAATACGACGCTAGGCGGTACACCCAACTGGAAACAGCCCGAAACCAAACTCAGCGCCGCGATCATTCAGATTGATCTGGGCAAAATCAACGGCAAAGTTGACGTCAGTGGCAATTACAATCCCAACGCGTCGAATGCTCCAGTCAAACTCTGGGCTACGGGTGCGCGGAATACCTATGACCTGGCTTGGCATCCCGACTATGATCGGTTGTATGGCGGCATCAACCAAAACTCTATCGGTGGCAATGTCAAGACGCCTGCCACTGACGGGGTGCCCGCCCTTAACGCTCGCCCCCGAGAGACGTTAGCTATCTTCGAGAAAGGCAAGTACTACGGTCATCCCAACCCGACACGGGGTGAATTTGTGCTCAATGGCGGCAACCCCACCAGCGGCAAAGACCCCTTTGAGGTGAAGAACTATCCGGTCGGCGTCAAGCCAGATAAGGACTTTGATCCCAGCCTGCTCTATGACTTGAGGGGCGAGGGTGGCACATCACCCAACGGCATCACACCGTACTTTGATGATCTGCTAATCGCTACCTTTAGCGGGGCGCGGACCATCCTGCGGGCTGACCTGAACAACCAGGGTGAAATTGTCGAGGTCGATTCACTCGTCGGTGAGGATGGTAAGAAAGTCCGATTCAGCAAGCCTCTAGATGTCGCTGTGAATTCGGATAGCGGAATTGTGTACGTGGCCGACTTTGGCAAGGCACAAACCGATCCATCCGGCGGTGCCATCTACGGATTGCGTCCTGTCAGCTAAGCCATGAGCGGAGAGTCCATCTCTGCCTCCTACAAAACTCTGTTCACCTGCCCTAGTACTGTTGGGGTGCAAGGCTTGCGCCCCAACAGTACGCATTCATTTTGAATGGGGGTACTGAATGCGGATCTGCTGGCATAACACTTTCATATCCCCCGTTTCCAACTGAGGAGACGGGGGATTGTTCATTGTTTGTGTGGGTTATGAGAATTTCCGTAAACGCAATTTAATCCGTTGAAGCTAACCATACGCGTAAAGCAAGCTTAATTCAAACGGCTGTAAGTGCTGGCTATTAGATGCATCGGGTTTCAGGTTCCAGATTGACCCGGCTCACTGTACTTACAATCGCGCCCATTAGTTGCATTGGTTTGAATCTGTCTCTTTTAGTCACAGAGACGTTGCCGTTTATCACAACTGATTGTTTAGGTTCTTTAGATCCTTTTAGTCACTCCTTTTGAGGAAAAAATCGTGACCTCCCGTAATCGTGCTAGAAACTTCAATGGCATTAGTGGTCAACCGCTTCTTATTGGTGGGGGACTTTTGGTTGCCCTGTTGTCGGCGATCGCTTGGAACGCCAAATACATTGTCCAGCCAGGTGATGTCGGTATTGTTACCCTTTTAGGTAAAGCTCAAGACCAGCCAATGCGCGAAGGCATTAACTTCAAGGCCCCCTTTGTTAGTTCAGTCTATGCGCTGTCGGTGAAGCCGCAAGCCTATAGTCCGGATGGAAGAATTGCCGCTGGTTCTAGCGATTTGCAAGAGCTCAAGTCAGAAATTCAAGTGGAGTGGCGCGTGGACCCGGATCAAGCGGTCGAATTTTATCGGCAGTTTCGGACACCGGATAGTTTTCAAGCGCGATATCTAGCCAGCATTGTGGTTGAAGCCTACAACACCTCTACCGCTAGCTTTACGGCAGAAAGTGCGGTTCAGCAGCGGTCTCAACTCTCAGCCGAGTTTGCCGAAATCGTAGCTCAAAATACGGCTCAGTATCCCATCATCATTACACGGGCTACCGTGACGGATATTGATTTCAATGAAGAGTTTGCCAATGCGATTGAGCAGAAGCAAATTGCCGAGCAGCGAGCTAAAGAAGCTGTATTCCGCGCTCAAGAAGCAGAACAAGATGCCCAAGCAGCCGTCAATCGGGCTAGAGGCGAAGCTGAATCGGCTCGCCTCCGGGCCGAGTCGCTTCGCCTTCAAGGCGGCTCTTTAGTCATTCAAGAGCAGGCAATTCAGGCATGGCGCGAAGGCGGCGCTCAAATGCCGGAAGTATTGGTTGTCGGTGATGAAGGGTCGCAGCCTCCATTCATCTTCGATTTGCCTTCCTCGGGTAGCACTATATCGGCTCAGTAAGGGGCGATCGCCGATTCCACTACAACCGCACTAGCGACAGCGGTATAGCGCGTATACGTGCTCAAATCGTAGCGAAAACCAGAAACCGGGGTTCTTGGGCTGGGAAATCCAAAATCATTCTCCTCGACCCAAGAACTCCGGTTTCTAGAGGCATCATTCGTTACTCGACGCCTTCGATGCGGTCTTCCGCCTCTTGGTACAGTTCCTGCAGCCGCTCCAAGTTTTCATCACTGGTTTCCCAGTAGCCGCGCCCATTCACCTCCAGCAGGGTCGAAACCATCCGCCGGAAAGAATTCGGGTTCAGATCCATCAGGCGCTTGCACATTTCCGGATCTTGGATGAAGGTCGTGTTGGCGTCCTCATAGACCCAGTTATCCACCGCGTCTGCCGTCGCCGACCAGCCCATGGTGTTGACCAAGCGTTTCGACAGCTCCCGTACACCCTCGTAGCCATGGGAGAGCATGCCCTCGTACCACTTGGGATTGAGCATCTTGGTACGGGCATCCAGGCGCACCGTTTCAGAGAGCGTCCGCACCTGGGCATTCGCTGTCGTCGTATCCGCCACATAGGAAGCAGGCTGCTTGCCGTCCTCCCGCAGGCTCGCTACAACCTTGGTCGGATCCGAGTCGAAGTAGTGAGATACGTCGGTGAGGGAAATCTCGGAAGAGTCCAGGTTTTGGAACGTAACTTCCGCCTTCTTCAGCGACGCCTCGAACAGATCACGCGAGTTGTCCATGACACCAGGATTGTCGGAGTTGAAGGCAAAGGACTTGCGCTTCAGATACATCTCCTGCAGTTCCGTTTCCTCTTCCCAACTGCTGTTTTCCACTGCCAGGTTAACGTTGGAGGCATAGGACCCAGAGGCATTGGAGAAGATGCGGGTAGCCGCCGTCCGCAGATCAACGCCCATTTCTGCCGCCTGCTCCAGCGCGTGCTTGCGAACAAAGTTCATTTCTAAGGGCTCATCGGCTTCAGCGGCCATTTTCACCCCTTTATCGAGCAGCGCCATCTGGTTGATGAACAAGTCGCGGAAGACGCCGGAGCAGTTCACCACAATATCTACACGGGGTCGGCCCAATTCCTCTAGGGGAATTAGCTCTAGCTTATTCACCCGCCCCAAAGCATCGGGGACTGGTTTAGCGCCAATGAACCAAAGCATCTGCGCCAGCGATTCGCCATAGGTTTTGATGTTATCCGTACCCCAAAGCACTGTGGCAATTGTTTCGGGATAACTGCCGCCGTTTTCCTGTCGCTGTCGCTCCAGCAGGCGATCCACCACAATCTTGGCCGACTGTACTGCTGCCAGGGTGGGAATGGATTGGGGATCCAATGCGTGGAGGTTCTTGCCGGTGGGCAGCACATCCGGGTTGCGGATAGGGTCACCACCGGGACCCGGGAGAACATACTCCCCTTCCAGTCCCTTCAAGAGACCGCCCAGTTCGTTATCGGCGCAGACCTGCTCTAAGCAGAACTCCAGGTACTCCATCAGGGGCTTGATGGCCTCGGCATCCACATCGAGGTAGCCTGCTTCCTGAAGCGCCTTGATCCAAGGCTCCTTTTTGCCAATATTCAGGAAGTTCAGGCGTGACACCATCGACACGCGCCCATCGGCATCAATCTGCTCATGAACTAGCGCTGCAACCGCTTCCCGAACACCCTGATTGATGTCGTACAAGAGCTGCACATCGTTGAGGACACCCCGGTCGCTGTTGTCGTAGATTTCATCGATATCGCGACCCAGGCTCTCAGCAATCAGCCGCTGCAGGCTCTTGATGCCCTCTTCCTCGCGGTCTAGTCCCGCAATGTTGACGAGGGTGGCGATCGCTTCTTCAGCACTGGGGGGCTTGCCAATCACATGCAGGCCACAGGGCAGCAGGCGCGACTCGATCTCCATCAGCTTGATGTAAATCTTGCCGACTAGCGTGTCGCGATCCTCTGCCGACATCTCATTGGCGTCAATGTCTGGCAGCTGCACATCGCGGTCCAGATTGCACTGCCGCGCTGTTTCGATGATGGCGTTGACGATTTGAATCGCCCGACCATTGTCCTTTTGAGACTGGTATGACGCGATCAGTTCGCTGAGTTCTTTCAGACCTTTATACAGACCCGCATTTTCAGCCGGGGGTGTTAGGTAGCTGATAGTTTCGGCATAGCCGCGACGTTTGGCGATTGTTGCCTCAGAGGGGTTGTTTGCTGCGTAGTAGTAGAGGTTGGGAGTGGTGCCAATGAGGTTATCGGGATAACAGGCACCCGACATTCCCATTTGTTTACCCGGCATGAACTCTAGCGAACCGTGAGTCCCGAAGTGTAGGACTGCGTCGGCACCCCAAATTTTCTCCAGATAGGTGTAGTAAGCCGCGAAGCCGTGGTGAGGACTGGCCGATCGCGAGAACAACAGCCGCATCGGATCACCCTCGTATCCAAAGGTAGGTTGGATGCCGACAAAGACGTTACCGAAATGTGCGCCCAGCACCTGGATATGCGAGCCGTCGCTCTGCGCTTTGCCGGGGGCAGGGCCCCACTGCGCTTCGATCTCGGCGAGATATGTTTCGCGGCGCACATGCTCGTCCGCCGGGATGCGCGCGGCGACATTCGCGTCTGAGCCGAAGCGCTCCGAATTCCCGGTAAGGATCGCATCGCGCAGCGCATCGACGCTTTCGGGCACGTCTACGCTGTAACCCTCTTCTGAGAGCCTTTGAAGCGTGGCGTGGAGCGATTCATAGACACCGAGGAACGCGGCCGTGCCCGTCGCGCCCGCATTGGGCGGGAAGTTGAAGAGCACCACCGCCAGTTTGCGCGCGGCGCGTTCGCTGCGACGCAGCTGGATGAGCTTGAGGACGCGTGCCGCCAGCGCTTCGGCGCG
>JBCBJE010000035.1:0-13032 GCA_038523735.1 Cyanobacteria bacterium J06626_18
AGAAATCAATCTACCGCAGTACCCATGATAGCCTGACAAATTTGCCGGGACGTGAAGTCTTTTTGCTGTATGTCAAGCGGGCGTTGAGTGCTCAGGACTCTAAGCCTGTCATTGTCGCTTTCTTAGACATTGATCGCTTTCAAATTATTAATAAGAGTCTGGGACACTATGCAGGCGATCGCTTACTTCGTGCTATTGCTAAGCGCTTAGTCAAAACTTTAGGCGAACATGCCAAGGTTGCACGAGTTGGAGGTGATGAATTTGCCATCTTATTCCCCGACAACAATCAGAAGAGTGCCAAGAAATCTTTGGATGAGATGCGGACAGCACTCTCGACACCTTTGATGCTGGAAAATCATTGGCTGTCCATCACAGCGAGTGTCGGCTTGGCAATTACCCAGACAAAATATAGCCAGATGCCTGAAGATCTGCTTAGAGATGCTCATACTGCAATGTACCGAGCTAAGGCGATGAAAGAAGCCCAATATCAGGTTTTTTCTGATGATATGCGGGAAGAGGCTGTCGCTCGATTAGACCTGGAAAGTGATCTCATCAAAGCGTTAGATAATGATGAATTCTCGCTTTTCTATCAACCCATCATTAGCATTCAAACAGGTGAAACCGCTGGCTTTGAGGCTCTGCTGCGTTGGCGGCAGGAAAAACGGGGACTGATATCGCCAGGACAATTTATTCCTATTGTTGAAGAGAATGGGATGATCATTCCCTTGGGTGAGTGGATTCTGAAAACAGCTTGTCAGCAGACGAAAGCATGGAAGCAGCAATTCCCACATCGTCCCCTCAAAATGAGTATCAACCTCTCGCGCCGACAGTTCGATCAGCCAGATTTGTGCCAGAAGATAAGTGAAATCCTCACACAATCCGATTTGGCAGGCGGCTGCATTCAACTCGAAATTACTGAGAGCATGATTATGCGGGATGTAGAAGCAGCTTATGCCTTAATGATACGGCTAAAGGCGTTAGGCATTCAGCTAGCGATCGATGACTTTGGCACTGGCTATTCGTCTCTGAGTTACCTCCACCGCTTTCCCACTGACACGCTCAAAATAGATCGATCCTTCGTCAGCAGGATGGAGGATAGTAGTGAAGACCGGGAGATCGTACAAACAATCATCGATTTGGGGCGCAAGCTTGACATGAACCTGGTGGCCGAGGGAATCTCCAGCAGCCAGCAATTAACGCTATTGAAAGCAGCGGGTTGCCATTTGGGTCAAGGATACTATTTCTCAAAACCTATGCCCGCTGAAGAAATCACGGCATTGCTGGAGAAGCAACCTGCTTGGCTATCAACCACCCGATAAGATCGCAAGGATGGTAAGGAAGGTAACATCAAATTAGCCAGCCGCTCTCATCAGAAGGACGTAAAGCACTTAAAGCAACACTAGCAGGCGTTGATGGCATTTTCAGTCGCCGTCATCGTTACCATTCGTTTCAGTGGGAGTATTCATTAAATCGACTAGCCCTTCACTAAGCGTCTTGGGGTCCATGAAGAGCACTTTGGAGTTGTTGCTCTCGCCGAGTTTTTGATTGGCTTCTACATAGCGTTGAGCAATCAAAAAGTTGAGGATTTCACGCGCATCCCTTCGTTCCTTGAGAGCTTCTGAGAGTAATTGGATGGAATCCACGGTGCCCTGAGCCCGCTTTACAGTTGCTTCTTGGTCACCTTGAGCTTCCAGTACCGTTGCGCGTCGCTTCAACTCTGCAGCCTGCTGCTGCTGCATTGACTCCAGCACCGATTCAGGCGGGTCAATACTCTGGACCTCTACCCGTGTGACTTTCACGCCCCACGGTTCGGTGGCTTCGTCTAACTGATCAAGCAGGGCTTGGTTGAGTTCGTCGCGGGAGGAGAACGTCCGCTCGAAGGGCATCTTACCAATCTCAGACCGGAGAGTCGTAACGACTAGTTCGCGGATAGCTGCTTGAATGTCTTCAATTTCGTAGTAGGTCCGTTCTAGATCAAGGATTTTCCAGTAAACAACGGCATCGACGTCGAGGGAGACATTGTCACGGGTAATTGCCGACTGCGGCGGGACATCCAAAAGCTTCTCGCGCATGCTCTCTTCCCACACAATGGTGTCTAGGAAAGGAACGATGAAATTTAATCCTGGCCGCAGCTTACGATGATATCGCCCCAGCCGCTCGACCAGCGCCTGGTTACCCTGATTGATAATTCGTACCGAGCCGAATACATAGCCAAGGACGACCAGTGCCAGAATGATAAAAACTGAGGAACCCATAGCGGGCACGCTCCCAATGAGGCATACAAATTTACCGTTAAGTCTAAACCTTTTACCGGAGATTGGACGGAGAAGTTGGAATTGGCAACACAACTAATGTTGTGCCTTGACGGTCCACCACAATAACAGGAGTATCAGGAGCGATCGCCGTATCACTGATTTGGCAGCGAGCATGCCAGGTTGTTCCTTCATAGTGAACCCGGCCCACTCCACCCGATGTAATCGATTTAGAAACCCAGGCATATTTTGCCGGTTCCAGTGCTTTGGACTCTTGGGGAACAAATTTACGTAGCAGCAGGACAAACCCACTAGACAAAACACCCCAAACAAGTGCTTGGCTAGGAAACAGCGAAATACGCGACGCCAATAGCGCTGTCAGAAGCCCCGCAAAGCCCAGAGCTGCAACGGTTGGTCTTGGGATAAAGAGACTAAAGCCGATTAATATCAATCCACTGATCAGCCAAGGTGTAGGTCCTAATGTCAATGTCAAAAGATTCGTCAAAAGATCCGTGATGGTCACCACTGATGTCCTCGAACAAGCTGTATACCTACTCCTCGTGTAACTTCACTTGCATCTGCAAATAGATCGTCTGTTCTTATGTTGACGCAGATATCACCAACTGTGGCGATACAGACACACAGTTTTGCAACTGGTTAATTTGAAGTTAAGGAATGTGTAAAAGCGCGAGCGCCTTTCTGTGAGCAACACGTCGATAGTGAGGAAATCCAGAAAGACTGATATGCAGAGAGAAAAACCCACAATCCCTTCATGCAAGCATCAACCCTGAATTTCACAGAGCAATTGATTAGCTATCCTACAGCTGCAAGCAGGGCTGCAAGCGTCGCGACCCCAACGATAACCATCAAGCCAGCTGGCATAAACTTGCGTGTCTTGACCAGGCGTCCGATGAAAGTAACCACGAGTAACCCTGTGACGGCAATTGCAATCCAAAGCGCCCAGGACTGACCTTGCACTAGCCCTATCCCAGCAGCTACCAGTAGGATGCCGGTGACAACACCTGCAATCAGCGAGGGTTTGCTGCCAGCTTGTTGGTACCCAATGATGCCTCCGACAAATGAGAGCACACCATACATAAACGTCATGACCGTAGCTGCCATCGCTCCCTCGAGTTCTATTACATGCAAACGTGATTGATCACAGCATAATAAACTCTTGGCAGGACAGATGGCTTCGAAACAGATGATTACCTTGGGGTGCAATGCCATATGGGACGTGCGATAGAGACCCGGGCCATTTTGCGGCTGGCAGTGCCCCTAACCCTAATTCAGGTAGCCGAGGGACTAGTTCATTTTGTGGACACTGTGATGATGGGCTGGTTAGGAACAGCTACCCTCGCGGCTGGTAGCTTGGGAGCCGTTATTTTTTGGACGCTTTTATCGCTCTTTTCGGGACTGTTGGAGATGACCGGAGCCCTCGCGGCTGAGGCGTACGGGGCTAGCAACCACAGGCGCATTCAAATCATCAACGCGCAGGCACTATGGCTCAGTTTTGGGGTTTCACTCCCAACAATGGTATTGCTTTGGCATTTAGACGGGATTCTGCAGTTTTTGGGGCAAGAACCAGACATTGTGGTGCAAACGATGGCTTACCTGCGAGCCATTCTGTGGGGCTTACCGGCAGCGTTAGGGCTGTTTGTTTTCAAAGAAGTTACGACGGCCTTGATGCAGCCTCGTATGTTGACGCTCCTGATGGTCGTGAGTATCCCACTCAACATCGTTTTGAATTACGGCTTGATGTTTGGGGTTTGGGGATTACCAGAGCTAGGACTGGCAGGAATTGGCTGGAGCAGCGCGTTGGTATTTTGGACCAACTTTGGGATAGCTGTTGTTGGACTCAAACGGCTTGCGAGCCTGCGGCGGTGGCGATTGTTTGAAGCGCTAAGACAGTGCCGAATTGCTGTACTCAAGGAAATTGTTCATTTGGGCTTACCTTTGTGCATTGATTATGGAACCGAATCAGGAGCGTTCACCATTGCCGCCCTCTTGATGGGGATTTGGGGAACGGACTTATTAGCAGCCCATGGCATGGTGATGACGACAACTGAATTATTATTAATGTTTTCTTGGGGCATGTCCTACGCAGCGGCAATGCGGACAGCCCATAAATTAGGCGAAGGTCGACCTGATATTGCTCGACAGGTTATGAATATCAGCATGGTACTGAACCTAGTACTCGTTGCCATCTTGGCCACTCCTTTATGGTTATTTCCTGAGCATATTGTGGGTTTGTATCTTGATGTCAATCAAGCTGAAAATCAATCGACTATTGAAGTGGCTCGGTCTATTTTCAAAATTGGCGTTGTGTTTCAAATTTTTCAGGGAGTTCGTCTAATAAGTTTAGGGACTTTACAGGGATTGCACGACACCCGTGTGCTCGCAGCGATCGATTTATTTGCTCATTGGGGTATTGGGATTGGACTAGGATACTTACTGGGCAATGGTTTGGATTGGCAAGGAACTGGCCTTTGGTGGAGCCTGGCTTTAGGACAGATTTTTGCGGCTGTAATGCTGACCCTGAGAGTGCAACAGCTATTGCGGCAGCGCATACACAGGTTCCTGAAAACTCCATAGATGAGGATTGGACTTTCTGCAAGCGTGTCCATGAACTAGGCAAGTTCCTGCTGATTTAGTAAACTGCTTTGGCGTGTCTATCGGAGGTGTCATTATCAATAATGAACTCACTTGGACGTCATATCCTGGTCGAATTCCATGGCTGTTCGGCAGAAATCCTCAATGATGTACCTCGCATTGAGTCCAGTATGTTGAAGGCTGCGAAAGAATCGGGAGCGACTATTATTAGCTCTGTCTTCCACCATTTCTCCCCCTTTGGCGTCTCTGGGGTTGTCGTAATCCAAGAAAGTCATTTAGCGATTCATACCTGGCCTGAATATCGCTATGCTGCAGTGGATCTTTTTACCTGCGGCTATACGGTAAATCCTTGGACCTCCTACGAGGTTTTGAAAGCAGCTTTTGAAGCGCATCACGGATCAGCAATTGAGCTCAATCGCGGCCAGTTAGATCTGCTAGAAAAGTCGGACATTGATTTAGGGGATTTGCGTGATGAGGCAACGCAGAAACTAGTTACGCCGCGCCATAGCCGTAGTGTTTGGTTTACCGATCGCAACGAGAATATCGCGCTATCGATTCGGCACAAGGGCGATCGCGTTTTTGGCGAGAAGTCTCCTTATCAAATGGTGGAAATTCTAGATACCTTTGAATACGGCAAAATGCTAGCCGTGGACAGTATGGTGATGTGTTCTGAAAAGGACGAAAAGGCATATCACGAAATGATCATCCATGTGCCCATGCTGAGACAGCCACAAATCAAAGATGTGCTAGTTATTGGCGGTGGCGATGGGGGCAGCGTCCGCGAAATTTTGAAACACCCTCAGGTCGAAGCAATCACGATGGTTGAAATCGACGAGGTGGTGGTGCGGGCTTCCCGCGAGTTTTTGCCGACGCTTTCTTCTGGGCTAAACGATCCTAAGCTAAACCTCATCATTGGCGACGGTATCGAGTTTGTGAAGCAAGCTCCGGCAGAATCCTATGATCTAATTGTGGTGGACTCCTCGGATCCTGTGGGTCCTTCGGAAGGACTCTTTAGCCAGGATTTCTACACTGATGTGTATCGCTGTCTGCGCCCCGGTGGCTTGATGACAGCTCAAAGCGAATCGCCTCGCTTTAATCAGCGAGCTTTTGTGGACCTCAATCACTGCCTCAAGAATATTTTTGGGCGGCATCAAGTTCATTGCTATCTAGCCTTCATTCCGACCTATCCAACTGGCATGTGGAGCTTTTCTTTTGGCTCCAAAGAGGGCGTGCATCCAGTAGAGGAGTTGGATCGCGATCGCGCCGCACAATTTGCTCAAAACCAAAGTCTGCAGTACTACAACGTTGATATTCACCAAGCGGCCTTCTGCCTGCCTACGTTTATCCAGACCTTATTAGCCCAAAATGAGCAGGCTGACTTTTCAACATAGACGGCTTATTAAGCTAACGTGGGACAGCAAACTAAATACTGTTGGCGAAAAACAATATCGTCCCTTGAAAGCAGGACTTCTTGTGGTCTATTGACGCAGAATTGCCTGCTTAACTCGCTTTGACGGCGCTCTACCGCTAGAACAATCGCGCCAAACCGAAATCGTCATCGTGTCCATTTCAAGGTAAAAACAGTTACAGACCCTCAATTTTGTAGTGCATGATGCTTGAACCTGATCGATTCCGTGTAGTTATTTTTGGCTCCGCCCGACTGAAACCCGGCGATTCTGTTTACGAACAAGTTAGAAGATTGGCAAGGCTCTTAGGGAGAGAAGGCATAGACGTGGTGACTGGGGGAGGACCTGGTCTAATGGAAGCCGCGAATCTAGGGCATCGCGAGGGCCGCGAAGATCCCCTCAGTGTCGATGGCACAAGCAAATCCTACGGCTTAAACATTAAGCTGCCGTTTGAAGAAGCCGCGAACCCTCACGTGGACATCAAACGCGAGTTCG
Organism: Cyanobacteria bacterium J06626_18; assembly: GCA_038523735.1. Taxonomy (GTDB): domain Bacteria; phylum Cyanobacteriota; class Cyanobacteriia; order Phormidesmidales; family Phormidesmidaceae; genus SIO1E4. The sequence continues at coordinate 6,767 of JBCBJE010000035.1, forward strand.
ATCGCTTCTCGGATCGGCTCGATCACTTCATGCACTTGGCGAATGCCGTCGTGGTGGCTCCAGGAGGAGTAGGAACCTTGCTGGAATTAGCCTACACCTGGCAGCTCATGCAGGTTGAACACATCTGTAACATTCCGATTGTGTTACTGGGTGACATGTGGGCTGATTTCCTACGTTGGGTGCAGCATTGGCCGCTAGAAAAGCAGCTCATCAATCCCGAAGATTACGAAATGTTGTTCTTGGTAAGTACCTGCGACGACGCTTTTGAAATCGTTAGGGAGGCCCATCGTGAGTTCATCGCCAACGAGGGAGAATTTTGCCTCAACTATCACGAATACAAGCTGAACTAGGGCTCCTGCGGCATCGACATACCGCCTAATGCCTGAGGTGATGAGGGGGGAATACCCTCTAGAACTACCAACGATTCCATCAGGGTTTTAACCAAAGGTGCAGCAACACTGCCTCCCGAGGCGTCGGCCCCTAAGGGTTCATCAATCACAGCTAAGACTGCAAAACGGGGTGCCTCTACGGGCAGAAGACCGACAAAGCTGGTAATGCGCCCGCTGCCATAGACGCCTGCATCGGTTGCCTTTTGAGCCGTTCCCGTCTTACCGGCAATGCGATATCCAGGAACTTGGGCCAATTCACCCGTGCCATCGTTAACCGTAGCTTCCATCATATCGAGCACTGTTTTTGCCGTTGTGGCTGAAAAGACACTGCGGGGAGACACCCGTGACGGCTGCCAATGAGACGTGCCGGCATCATCAATTAGCCCCTGAACGACATGAGGCGTGACTAGCTTGCCACCATTCGCGATCGCGGCCTGCAACTGCAGCAACTTGAGAGGTGTCATGACAATGCCTTGTCCAAATGCAGTTGTTGCGACATCGGCAGGGCTATTGACAAATTGAGTTTTCGCTTTGAGGGGAGCAAAGTTTTCTGACGGTAGGCCAATGTTTGTAGGTTTGTCGATTTCTAGCTTTTCCAACCAGCTGTAATATTCCGAGGCGGGCAGTTGCTCCATGATGCGGACCATCCCCACATTGCTGGAGTATTTCAGAACCTCTTCAACTGTCAGCGTACCGCTCCACTGATTGGATTCGTAATTGGAATTCTGAATTGTCCATTCGTCAATCGTAATTTGCCCCTCGTCGTACACCGTATCCTCGGGTGTAATGGCTTCACTTTCTAGCGCAATGGCTATGTTGATCGGCTTAAAGGTCGAACCGGGCTCATACAAATCGGTAATGGCCCAATTTTTTAGCCAAGACAAATCAGCGTCAAAATAGCGGTTGGGATCAAACGTTGGCTCGACGGCAAAGCTGCGGAGGGCTCCCGTGTTCACGTCCATCACAATAACTGTCCCCCGTTTCGCTCCAAATTGTCGCATAGTTTTCCGCAGGGCTTCCTGCGCGACCCTTTGAAGACGGCTATCGAGGGTTACCTGAAGCTGAAGATTCTGTTCCGTCGGCAAGTGAGCAACGGGTAAGGCCGGCCCTGTCACCTGGGGTAAGGCAGTCTTAGGCAGATGCAAGCGCTCTTGGTACTGCATTTCGAGCCCTGCTTGAGCTTTGCCTTCCAAATTAACGAATCCCACAGTTTGAGAAAATAGGTCTTGCTGGGGATAAAAGCGCTGTTGATGGGGCATAAGTTCAACGCCGTCTAACCGCAGCCGCCGAATACGCTGAGCAATGTCCTCAGGAATATCGTCTAATAAACGAACCCCCGTCTCCTGCTGCTTAAATCGCTGGGTTAGCATTGCCGCTGGCGACTTTAACAACGGGGCTAGGGTGCTGGCTACGACCCCCATAGGCTGGCGAAAAAGAACAGGATGCGCATATAGGGTATACACCAGACGATCAACAGCTAAGGGCGTGCCTTGGCTATCGATGATCGGCATCCGCGCCAAGCTAGGGGATGTTTTCCGAGCCTGCTGTTGTTGGGCGATCGCTGTCAACGCATCCCCTCGATAAAGCTGCAACTGAGCCAGCCGGCCCAAAAGGCCAACAACGGCAATAAACAGAATGCTCCAAACGATCAAGATTCGCAGGCGGGGCGAGAACCTCATCTGGTGCCTAGGTTGCTCCTTTTTGAGGTGTTCCTTTTTTAATTGCCTGGCTTTTTTTCGATCCTTATAACGGGACGACCTAGACGCCACACGACGATGCGAAATTCTCATATCCACGCCTGCAAGAAGTCAATGCTCAATAGCCCTGAGGAAACGCACGATTTTCAGAAGGTCTCGTTTCCATAGGAACGGCCTCCGTTTCTGGAGTTGACGCCTGTTCTTCAACAGCCTCCAAGAAAATAACGTTTCTGGGATGTAGCGTGTTGGCCTTGAGCGTTGTTAACGCCGTTTCAGCCAAGTGGTTCTTAAAGGCCGCATTGGCAGCTGTCAACTGCTGCTGCTGGTCTTGCAGACGTTCCAAAGTACTAGTGGCCAAAGTTAGCTGACGATTGGTATTTACCGTCAGCGCATAAGCAGCCAGTGCCCCCGCAATCGCGACGACTGCCACTCCAAAAGAAATCCACTGCCCCCAGAACATCAGCTTTAGCCATAGTGGAAATCGATGTTTAGGCGCCAAATGAACGGGCACTTTGCCCCTTTTCTGACGTTTATTTGGTAGCACCGTCAGCTGGCGACGAGAGGCGCGTACCCGAGAACGAGGAATCATCTCTTCAGACTTAAATGCTGCAGTCATAGACTCACTTCTGCTCCAGGTACCATTTGGATAATTTGCGGAATAAGAGGGTTGAAACTCAAGCAGCACGCTAAATCACGCGCAATACTAGCGCGCCCTTTTCCATTCAGCAAGTCTTTTGCAAAAGTTTGAGGAATAGTAGGAGGGTGAGAGGGTGATGGAGTGATGGGGTAATGGCTGATAGGTAATAGCTAGTGCGTTGTGTACAGCTACCAATTACCCGTTACCAATTACCAACCATCAACGATTAACCAAGAATCAAGAACGGTCTATTCCCTGTGCCCTATTCCCTACCTACAGCTTCGTTCCACACTCCGGACAGAACGTATTACTCGAGGGGTTCTTAGCGTTGCAGTTGCTACAGTAAACCAGTTCCACAGTCTGGACTTCAGGCAATTTTTGGGGGAGCCCTAGCATCTGAGCGTTGCTCTTGCCGGGTGCGACCATGGGATAGCAGTTTTCGTCTTTCCGGACACGAACATCCATCAGGACAGGGCCATCGTAGGCCAGCATTTCAGCGATCGCAGCTTCTAGCTCATCAGGTCGGGTAACAATCATGCCCTTGACGCCATAGGCTTGCGCCAGCAGCTCAAAATCTGGCATGCCCACCTGCATGTTGGAGGAGGAATAGCGTTCGCCATAGAAGGCTTGCTGCCACTGGCGCACCATGCCCTGCCAACCATTATTAATAATGACAGTCTTCACCTTGATGCCGTACTGCGCTAAGGTCCCCAGCTCTTGCGGATTCATCTGAAAACTAGCATCGCCACTGATACAGATAGTGGTCTCATCGGGGCAGCCAACTTGCACTCCCATCGCAGCGGGCATCCCAAAACCCATGGTGCCCAGCCCCGCACTAGAAACCCAGCGCCGGGGTCCATTTTTCAAAAACTGAGCCGCCCACATTTGGTGCTGCCCTACATCCGTTGTGTAGAAGGCATTGGGAGCCTGACGGCTGAGTTCTACAATGACCTCCTGTGGGGACAAGATATCGTCGTAGGTAGGAACCACGAGCGGGTAGTCTTGTCGCCAGCGCTGAATGCGATCGCGCCAGGGCTGCGTTGGAGCAGCATCCACCGGGACGGCCTCGTCCTGCAGCCGTCGTAGCAAAGTTTGCAGGACTCGGCGAACGTCCCCAACGATAGGAACATCAGGAGCCCGATTTTTGCCTACCTCCGCGGGATCAATGTCGATATGAATGACCTTGGCATGGGAGGCAAACTCGTCTAACTTGCCAGTGACGCGATCGTCAAAACGCGCTCCAACCGCAATCAGCAAATCGCACTCACTCACCGCAAAGTTTGCATAGGCGGTCCCGTGCATACCTAACATGCCAACGGAGAGCGGATGATGCTCATCGAAGGCTCCCTTACCCATTAGAGTCGTTGTGACAGGAATGGAGAAATATTCTGCCAGTTGCTGAACTTCGGCATGGGCGTCGGCAGTAATCGCACCGCCACCGACATAAAGTAAAGGCTGCGTGGCTTCTCGCAGCAGGCGAATGGCATAGTTAACCTGGCGTGGATTCCCCTTGACGGTCGGCTTATAGCCCGGTAACTGAATCGTTCCGGGTTCGACGGGAATATAGTCAAACGCTTCCAGACCGACATCTTTGGGGACATCAATCAGGACCGGTCCGGGACGTCCTGTGCGGGCAATATAGAAGGCCTCGGCGACAATTCGTGCCATATCGCTAGGATCGCGCACTACATAGGAATGCTTCACAACCGGTAGGGTAATACCGAAGATGTCGGTTTCTTGAAAGGCATCACTACCAATCGCACCTCGGGGAACCTGACCAGTAACGACCACCATGGGAATCGAGTCCATCGATGCGGTGGCAATTCCCGTTACGAGGTTAGTTGCACCAGGCCCCGACGTCCCAAAACAAACGCCGACTTTACCTGTCGCGCGAGCATAGCCATCAGCAGCGTGGGAAGCTCCTTGCTCGTGTCTGACGAGGATGTGCTGAATATCCCCTGCGGCCTCAGCTTTGTACAGCTCGTCATAAATGGGGAGGATGGCGCCGCCGGGGTAGCCAAAAATGTGAGTTACACCGTGACGCTTAAGGCTATCAATCAGTGCAAATCCGCCCGTAACCCGCTGGGCTGCAACTTTATCTTGTGCTTCAACAAAAGATGTCATGGAATTTCCAAAAACACGTGCAACAACTAAGCCAAGACACGATTTTAGTGTTTAACTATCATGCCTTGAAAAAGAGCGATCGCCCGCAGGCTTCTCAATATTACGAAATTAACCTGATCCAGCCTCCTCCGATTCTTCTCTGTACCGAATCTCTATAAATTCTTTAACTGGCCGCGACAAAGGGGGTAAGGGCTTAGCAGGAATGGTAAAAGAGGGTAACCATTGCTGGAAAAGAAATTTCGCCGGATAAGTGTTGACCGGCTGGTAATACAGTCTAAGTTGATGTAGGGTTTGCCAAAGAAGCTTGCAAGTCGCTGCTTTATGAAATGTTAGCGATCGCTGCCAGCGAGTTTCGTAGGTATATGTGGTTCCTCACGAAAAAATTTTCGTCCTTGTCCCTTGTCTCAAAACGTTTACCGCGACGGTGGAGGCATTGTGGCACAGTCCTTAGCGCTGCAGTGCTCGTCATCCTTTTGGCCTATTTGGGGTGGCCTAACCGCTATCTGCTGCCGGGAATATTTGGTGAGGAAATTTACCGGGTTCAAACCTCGGAGAAATTAGTAGCACTGACCTTCGATGACGGACCTGACCCCCGCTACACCCAGCAGATTTCGCAGCTTTTAGCGGATGCTGGGGCTCGCAGTACGTTCTTTGTACTGGGACGACATGCTGCACAACATCCCGAGCTTCTGGATGTTCTGGTTCAGGACGGGCATGAATTGGGCAACCATACTTGGACACACCCCAGCTTACGGCTCAAGTCGCCTCAAACTATCCGGGCTGAGCTGGAATCTACCGACCGCTTCTTGAGAGCGCAGGGATACGACCAGCCCATTCCCTTTCGATCGCCCTACGGACACAGTCTATTCATGCTGCCCTATGTGCTGAAGCAGCGACAGCAGCCTAACATTCTATGGACGGTCCAGTTGGAAGACTGGAAGCCCGAAGAGCCCGACGTCATGATGGCATTACTGGAACCAAAATTTAGTCACGGCGCAATTATTTTGCTGCATGATGGAGATGGTGAATCTGAGGGGGGCGATCGCAGCAACACTGTTGAGGTCGTCAGGCTGATTTTAGAGAAATACCTGCCGATGGGCTATCGGTTTGTCACTGTTTCAGAATTACTCGCGAGTGGCACACCACAGCACCAAAGGTACTGAAGGGGATATCAGCTTAAGCCAGGTTTAACTGGGGTCAGAAGCCAGAAGCCAGGAGTCAGAAGTCAGCAATAGGCTGACTTCTGACTCCCCAGTCAACTCGAATTACCTGGTTTAACCGAATTCCACTAGGGTGCGATTCAGTTTCTTAACCTGCTCTTGATAGACGCTTATCCCACTATCGCTGAAGATGAATACCTATAAGCTGACTGCCGTGCGAACTTCACGGCAGCCTGTTTTTGGCGAGTTCACTCAAAAA
>JBCBJE010000036.1:0-12911 GCA_038523735.1 Cyanobacteria bacterium J06626_18
AGCCTGTGTTGAGGCTGTTTTGCAGCTTGAGGAAAAATCAGCCTATGAAGTCTTTGGGTCTCCTGACGATCTAAAATTGCGCTCTTGTGCGACGCTATTTGCCCAGATCGCGTCGCCAGACTCAGTGTTTAAGCAACTCCTTGATCAATACTTTCAAGGCAACCCTGATGTGAAAACGCTACAGCTGCTAGAGACTAACAACCCTGCCTGAGTATTCCAGGAACTCATCAGACGACATTGAGAAACGACATCCAGCAGCCAATCTTTCTTAAGAATCGGCTTGAGCAGCTTCCTTCCATTTTGTCTTCAGGTTTGTCGTTTGATTCAGTAGTAATCAAACGACACTAATCGAGGGTTAAACGGCTAGGGGCGGCTGACCATCGGGATTGGCAGAGCCGCATTCAGCGGTGGGATGCTTTGCTCAAAATTGAGCAGCGATCGCGAGGGTAAGGAACGTGTTCACGTTGGCAAAGCCGCTCTTTCAGAGCCAGATCGCATCTATGAAGACTGGGTGTGAAACAATGATTGTTTCATTCTTGAATTGACAGATGATTGAAAGGCCGGGCAACTCTTCGGCGCACCTACCAAGCTGACCGGCCTAGTTTATCTTTGGATGCTGTCACCAGCATCACAGGAGCAGGGCTGGACTCTTCTCTGGCACTCCTGACAGATTCCCATCTGCCCGTTCTGGAACAGAAGAGTGCTCGCGGCAGAACAGACAACACGAAAACCGTTGTTGTTGTTGCGCTCGTCCGGATTGTTGTTGTTGCGACAGGCAGAGCGACAATTCCTCGGATTGTTGTTCCAAGAACCACCCCGCAACACCCGGAGGTGCCTGCCCCTTCTTCAACTCCTTGAGAATACAAGCGAGTCGAATATCTGGCGGCGCAGTTGGTAGGTATCGCCATGCTTGAGGTGGGCTTCCCAGCTTTGGAGGCACTGGATCACCCGATTAAGGTCAATTTGATGATTCGCGTAAGCCGTTTGAAGCGTTCTACAGCGTCTGCGGGCTCGTCTGAGGTTTTCGGTGCGAACTCGGATGCGATCATGGAAAACGCGAAATCCCAGAAAGCTAGCTCCGTGGCGAGTTTCAAAAATTTGGCTCTTGATTGGGTGAATCTTGAGTCGTAGGGTATCAAGGTAATCTTCGATCGCTCGTCGAGCCTGGACTAAACAATCATGGTCGTCAGAAAATAGGGCAAAATCGTCCACGTAGCGGAGATACTTCTTGAAGCCAAGCACCTCTTTCACATAATGGTCAAATCCGCTGAGATAGATGTTCGCAAAAAACTGGCTGGTGAGATTGCCTATCGGCAATCCTCGACGACGACCGAGGGGTGACAGCAGATCATCTTTGGAGAAATGGAAGGTTGCTGGAATTTGCTCATTACTGCCGTCAATGATGGTGTCAATGAGCCAGAGCGTTTCGCGACATTTGATTTTGCGGCGGAGGCAAGCCTTGAGAATTTCATGGTCGATGCTGGGAAAATATTTGCAAAGATCGCCCTGGAAGACATACTGAGTGGAGCGAGCATACCGAGTGAAGCGTTTCAGGGCTAGATGAGTCCCCTTACCTTCGCGATTGGCATAGGTGTCATAAATGAAGGAGGGTTCAATCAAAGGCATGATGACATTACAGAGAGCATGATGAACCACGCGATCGCGATAGGGAGCCGCTGAAATCATGCGTGATTTTGGCTCCTTGATCTCAAAGGTTCGATATTTGCCAGGTCTATAGGTTTTCTCCTGAAGCTCCGCTTGGAGCGCTTGCAGCTCGTGTTCCAAATTGTAGTTAAACGCAAGAACGTTATCGCGAAAGCGTTTGCCTTTTTGAGCTTTGCGAGCAGCATCCAGCAGATTAGGAAAATCAACGATTTGGGGCCAGAGGTTACCGTGACGTTTCATCGTATTCGGTGACTCAACAATTAGGTATCAGGAGGATATGGAGGCACAGAAATTTGTTTTTGGGGTACCTGATGAGCGTCCTTTACCGTGTTTTTGTTGCTTAATCCAGCTGCCCAGGTCATTCCCAATTTCATTGATGAGGCTACTGACATATTCGTAGCGTCGTTCTGCCATGAGTTCAAAATCAAGGAGCAGACGAGTTTGGTGTCGCAGGATGTCGAGTTTGCTGTTGAGCGACTCCAGGCGACGCAACTTGTCACGCTCATAACGTGCTTTGACCAGGTTCTCCAGCAAGTCATAGAGGCCGCTGGTGATTCTATCGCCCAGCAAGAACTTATGATTGCGGGGGAGACGATTCAAGATGGGAACATACCATTTGATCAAATCGTAAGCCTTTTGGATGATGGGGAGGTCAGACATGGCAGATGGTTTTCAACTGAGAAATCTACTTTCCCATGAGAGCTGCATTTTCCTAGAAAAGATCACAAAAAATACTAGATGTAGAATTTCCAATAAAGAAATTTCTATATCTAGCGTTTTACGGCTATCCAGAGGGACTTGATGAGGCCAGTTGCTGATTGCTAGGAGTATCTAGAACATCGCCTTGGCAAGAATGACCCTCCTCCAAAATCGCCAAAAATTTCGAGGCGCTTCGCGCCAAGAGCAAAGGGTAGAGGAAACAGGATATAGTGCAAAAGTACTAAAGTGTAAAGCGCTAAGAAGAGAGCCTCGCGGCAGAACAGACAACACGAAAACCGTAGTTGAGGCCGCGCTCGACCGGAAGGTTGTAGTCGCGACAGGCAGAGCGACAATCCCCCGGATCGTTGACCCAAGAACCACCCCGCAACACCCGAAGGTGTTCTTTACTCTCTTCAGAGAATAACCAGGCACTGCCATCGGTTGGTGGATTTTCTTCGTAATTGTCGTGCCAGTGATCCAAACACCATTCCCAGACGTTGCCATGCATGTCGTACAAACCAAACGCATTAGGATTGTCTAGACTTCCAACGTCTGTAGTTTCTTCGCGGTTTTCTCCTTCGGGGCCACGCCCGTACTTACTACCGTTGTAGTTAGCCAAGCCAGTGGTTATCGTCTCGCCAAAGTGGAACGGGGAAGTTGTACCAGCTCGACAGGCGTATTCCCATTCGGCTTCGCTGGGTAGGCAATATGTCCGTCCTGTTTTCCGAGATAACCGTGTACAGAACTCCACGGCGTCGTACCAGGAGACTCTTTCAACCGGGCGGTTGTCGCCTTTGAAATGGGCTGGGTTGGGGTCAAGGGATCGCTGGGCTTGAGGGTAAGTTGCGGCCACGATGCGCCATTGGGCTTGAGTAATGGGAAATTGGCCCATAAAAAAGGTGGGCACGGTGACCTCATGTTGTGGCCCTTCATCGTTGTAGCGTTCAAGCTCATTCTCTGGGGAACCCATGAGAAACATACCGTTGGGTGCATTTTCATCCAATAGCGACATGCCTGCGAGGAAGGTGCCGCCCTGAATAAGCACCATATCCAAGCCGATGCCATCCGAGAGTTTTTCAATAAAGTGTTGAACTACCGTTTTATGCCGAGTAATGCTCAGCCTTGGAGCTGTAGAGGTATATCGCTTTTGAGAGGTGTTTGCCATACCAAACCTTAGCCTGAGTTATAGAGCACTGACCTTTTGCTAGAAGCGCTAACACCCAACTGCAAGATTAGCGCTGGATGGCTGTTAGAAACTCATCTACAGCGTCAAACTGATCATGGTAGGTGACATAGCGACACAAAATATCGAGGGGCAAATCGGGCAGTAGCTGGCTTTTTTCGCCAAGTTGATATTCGCTACCGTCGGCTTTGAGAGAATAGAGCTTCAATACGCCATCTTCCCAAAACCACACCTCAGCCACCCCTATACGGCGATAGCCCTCAAGCTTATTGATACCACCACTGGTAACAACCACTTCCAGCACTAGATCGGGGTAAGGCTTACGGCTACCCAAGTTATAAGACTCATCCGGTTCACTACGGGCTCCCAGAGACTTATCTCCTAAAGAAGGACCTCCTCGGCCATAAAACCGAATCCGCTGGGCTCGTAGATAAGCTTCTAGCAGCATCCGCAAGATCGTCTTAAACGCTTCATGGTCTTCGCTGATGGGCATAATCTCCAATGCCTGGTCGAGATAACAAAACTTGACCCCCGGCACTGAGTCAAAGGCGCGATCAATCGCCTCAAACTGCTGCCAGTTCACATGAGGAAAGACATGAGCTTCACGAATGCGCGGGGAAAGGAGCTGAGCCGTCATGGGCGAGGGGGGGGAGGAACTAGAGTCCATACCATTGTAAGTCTGTCAAGATTGCAACCAGTAGCAACAGGAAATCAGCCCAAAATCGCTTAGAAATTTCGAGGCGCTACGCGCCAGAGAAAAGGGTAGAGAAGATAGTGTATAGCACAAAAGTACTATAGAGTAAAGTGCTAGGAAGAGCCCGTCGCGGCAGAACAGACAACACGAAAACCGTTGCAGTTGAGGCGCACGTCCGGATAGGAGCCGTAGCGACAGGCAGAGCGACAATTCCTCGGATCGGAGAACCAAGAACCACCCCGCAACACCCGAGCGCGATCGCGTTCTTCACTCTCATCAGGGAATAACCAGGCACTCCCATCCGTTGGTGGATTCCCTTCGTAATTGCCTTGCCAATGATCCATACACCATTCCCACACATTGCCATGCATATCATGCAGACCAAATGCATTAACCGGGAAAATGCCTACGATCGTTGTTGCTTGCCGATATTCACCTTTAGGTTCATCTGCAAAAACAGTTGTAGCGTCATAATTGGCCAATTTATCCGTCAGCGTTTCACCAAAGGTAAAGGGGGTTGTCGTATTGGCGCGACAGGCATATTCCCACTCTGCTTCTGTCGGCAGGCGATACTCTCGCCCCGTCAGCCGCGACAAGCGAGCACAAAACTCCATCGCATCATCCCAAGAGACTTGTTCAACTGGCCGCTCATTCCCCTTAAACTCTGAAGGGTCAGGATCAAGTTCACGCCCAACTTGCTCTAGTGCGACCACGGCCTGCCACTGGGCCTGCGTAATTGGGTGACGGCTCATAAAGAATGCGGGCACCGCCACCTCATGCTGTGGCCCTTCCTCATCCTGGTACCGTCCGGGCTCATTTTCTGGCGACCCCATCAAAAAAGTACCACCAGGAATAGCCGCCATTTCTAGCCGCACAGCGTCTCTTTGCTGCCTAACGGATTCAACTGTTCTGCGAATCCCTTGAGCGACGTTGAGAAAAGCTTCATCCTGGTTATCCCAAAGTGTGATGGGTCTGCCATCTCGGGGCAAAACTTGTAGCCTTGCAAACGGCGTATTTTGCCAATCGCATGGACTCAGAATAATTGGGATTACCCTAGCCTGATATTCATTTTGGCGTTCCATTGACCGAGCAAGATCACGGCTATATGGGAACTCGGATTTAAGAAACCGTGACGAAACTAATAGGAGAACAACGTCAGCTCTCTCCAACTGATCGCGCATGTCAAAATCCCATTCTGCTCCCGCTTCAATTTCCGCATCGACCCAGGATGTGATGAGCCCTTCTCTTTTCAGAACTGAAATGTGGGATATGAGGGCTGCTTTTAGGAACTCATCGCGGTGGGAATAGACGATAAATACGCTGAGCAGTTGCGATGATGGAGCTCGATCCCCACCTCCAATCACTTCAATGAAGTAGCGAGCAGTGCCTCGGATTTGTTCAACAACAGCTCCCTCAGCGTTGACCGTCACGGTCTCAAACTCAAACGTCTGTAAATCAGCATCAAACTCATCGTTGATTGCCGCTGCTTCAACCTCGTCTTCTTCAGGTACCGCCTCAAAGGTGACAACAGGATACTCAAATTCAAAGGTTTGTAGCGGGGGAAATGGACTTCTTGGGGCTGCTGGATTGGGCGTAGGCCGGGGGCGAGCTGGGCTGTCAATACGGGTAGCCAGCACTGCATAATCGCCACCGAGACGCCGCAGGGCACGTTTGGCAATTCGGGCAAAGGGCACCACCACCTGCTCAGCGGTCGGTCGCCCCTCCAGATTTAACAGCAGCAAGGCTTCATACGTCTTGGCCTGGAGGCCCAGCCGTTCCGAAATGTAGCGCGACACCGCATCCAGCACCGCTTCTGTTTTGGCGATGGGGGTAATATCGGTCAGGCAGTCCCGCACCTCATTGCTGAGAAAGTCATACTGAATTTGGTGAGGGGGAAGGTTGGCCCCGGTTGATGTTAGTGACTTCAGGAGGCCACTCATATACACTTCGGCCACATGCACCTGCTGCGACTCCGGCAACAATGTTTGCTGAATCAGTTGAATAATCGGTGGGCTTACGGGTGCTGCGGCCATCAGCCCTGCCAGTTTGACGGCTAACGGCGAAGCCACTTTGCAGAAGCGCTGCACCCGCTCTTTGTCGCTGAGGTTTGGCTGATTGACTACAGTCTGCTTGCGCCGTTGGCGAGCTTGGATTGTCCCGTGATTAAACGCAAAGCCAGGAGTATATTCATCGCCATTGCCAGCAATGACCTTAGCCCATTGCTGAAGCGGATACGCCTCTAGACTCACTACAGGCACGGTAGCAATGGGTACCTGCTGAAACTTTTGTAGCGGCAACTGCTGTAAAAGCTCGTGACTCGCGACCTCACTAAACGGCAAGACTTCAGTTACCTTGAGCTGCTGATTAGGCACGCCGGGGGCAAAGGCACTGAGCTGTATCGGCACACCATCCCCCAGAGCTGTACGTGGCCACAATCGCCCCGGTAACAGCTGCACGATCGCCACTGGGGAATGCTTACCCCAATCGCCCAACCACTGGTAAATCTCCCGCTGGTGCCAGAGGGCTGAGGTACAGTCTGTCACCAACCAAATCAGCCGTCGTCCGGCTGGATCAATTAACGTCTTGTGATGACAGGAGCGATAGTGGCTTTTGACATAGCGCCACGTCGGATGGAGCGAAAGATAGCCATTTTGACACTGCACCTGCCAAGTGCCAACTCGACGAAAGGCTCCCTGCCGTTCGGCCAACAGCTTGAGTTCAGCGAGCGTATCTTGCCAGATGGGGGTAGAGCGAGATTGCTCAATCACAATTTCTAAATCAAACCACCGTTCAGGGGCAGGCACCATCACAGCTGACCAGAGCCCCTGCTCAGCAATTTGTTCCGTGGTAGCTTCGGCATCAAAGACCTGAGCCATCCGCGAGGGTAGCTTCCGCATCAATGGCCGCAATGCTTTGGCTAAGTCTCGTCGGGAACGCAGGGCAGGCGCAGCCGGAATCTGAATCGGAATCCCTTCTGGCGGCGCATCGTCTGAGGTTGAATCAGCAGGCTGGGTTGCAGGAGCTGGGCTAGCAATAGGGATGGCGGTATCTTGAGTGGTATCGACAACCCGCTCAATCACAGTTGGGTTTGAGTTATCTTCATCAGTGGCTTGTCTATTAGTGGCGTTAGTTTGGGCGATCGGCTGGATGAACTGCGCCAGCCACAACGCATCAGCCATATCATCCGCATCCAGACCGAGTTTGGCCCGCTCTAGCAGCGTAGCAAAATCATCGATAGTTTCCAGCTGCTGAATCACCCCCTTCATCTAACCCTCTTTCGTATCCAGGTACTTCAGCAGTTGTTCCACCAAATCTTCCCTGGTTTGTCCCGTGGGCGCATTTTTGCGCGACACCAAATACACCGCATTCAGAAGCTGGTCGGTTGCTAGCACACCTGATTCCTTCTGGCGCTTTTCATAGAACTGGGTAATGAGTGCTTCGGCTTTTTTTCCCGCATCTTTGAGGTGAACGTTGACGATTTGCTGGAGGCGATCGCGGTCCGGATCCGCCATGTCAAGCCGCAGACAGCGACGTAAAAACGCGGGCGGAAAGTCGCGCTCATCGTTACTGGTCATAATCACAAAGGGGAAATTCGTACAGCGCACAATGCCCCCTTCAATCTCGACGTGTGAGGGTTCATCGGCTTCGGTAAAAGCCGTTTGCACCGTAATTGAGCCCTGTACCTTGTCTTTGATACGGACCAATTCCGGAATTAGAAACTTGCCCTCTTCAAACACATGTAACAGGTCGTTGGGTAGGTCGATGTCACTTTTGTCGATTTCATCAATAAGCAACACACGTGGCTTGTCAGAAGGCAACAAGGCTGTGCCCAATGGCCCCAACGTGATGTATTCGCCAATGCGACTCAGGGTCGCTTCAATCCGACGCTGCGCCTCTTGTTTGCTCGGCTTGCCCTCACTCTGAAACCGCAATTGCGTATCCTGAAGACGCCCTACCGCGTCATAGGTATATAGGCCATCCTTCAGGCTAGTGCGCGTCGTAATCGCCCATTCCAACACTTCCCCCAACCCCAAGGCATAGGCTACGGCGTAGGCCAATGATGTTTTCCCCGTGCCGGGTTTGCCCGTTACCAGCAAAGGTCGCCGCAGGTAGAGAGCGGCATTCACCATATCAACTTCTTCTTGGCGAGGTTGAAAGGTTTTACCCCGACGCTCGGCTTTGGTTTCTCCAGCGTTGCTGCTAAGGCTAAAGGAGCGCCAACTCGGGGGATCCGGCAGATCCTTGAGGCGCTCTGGTTCCTGAGCCAAAGTGCCATCCTCCCCAATCGTTCCAGTGAAAATTCTCCAGTCAGTCATGGCTAGCTAGGCATCTCCAAGGGCTGATCAACGGCATCTTCTTCAGGTTCAACAGGAACTAAGCTAGGGTTCTCCCAAATCAGGGCCAGATGGTGGCCAAAGTGCAGCTCACGTTTTTTGGGAAAAGCATCCCGGCGAGCTTCTCTGACTTTATCGGCAATCTCGCCCAATGGCTGTTTAAGAAGCTGATTGAACTTGCGTTTGCATTGAGTTTTGGGTAATTCTTGACGCAGCCAAAGGGCTGCAGGTGCGCCTGCCATCACTAAGGCCAACAGTAACCGTTGATGATCGGTTTCCTCTAAAACACTGGCTAATTGCATCCCTAAGCAAGTGTCCTGAGCAAGATCCGTCTGAAATTTTGCTAGATTCTGGCAGTTTCCTGGAATGAACACATCCTTGAGAGGACGACAGGCCCGAACCGCAGATTCCAAGTGGTTCCACTTACTTTGCCAGGGACTCCGCAAATCGGCAAAGTAGGAGTCGATGCGTTCAGCAATCCGCAGCGCCACACGATAGCGAAACCCCACGGGGAAGATTTGCATCGAGTCTTGAATCAAGCTTTGCAAGTGTGGCGGCAGCTTCTGCTTAGCCCGCTCATCCCAATGCTCCACTTCAGTATTGATGAGGGGAATCGGCAAAAAGAGTTCGAGGGTCAGTTCAGTAAGGTCATGGGCACTGATCTCTTGGAGACAGGCTTGCAGCACCTTTTCGAGATCAGATTTTGTAACGGTCCCTCCTTGTGCTTCACTTCTAAATTTCTCGGGAGCGTGCAGTTCCATCCCGCCCGTTCCAGTTTTGGGATCATAGCGGCTGGCATTCCGAACAAAGAGCGCACTGACTAGATAGCGACTCTGGCTATCGTATTCAGGGCTGTAGCGAACCCAGAGCAGCAAATGGGAATGGAGAACTGTCGCTTGAAGCGCTTGCTCTGTAATCAAGCTTGCCCCAGCCGCATCCAAAAGTGGCTGCACTTCAGCGACTCTGAGTTCCAGCCATTGGCGCAGAACATCTTGTAAGTCACCCGTCAGCTCCAACGCTGGAAGCGTCAAACACGCCACGAACTGATACAGAACATTAGGGTCTTTGGGGTTAGTCGGCGGTATCGATGACAAGGTGGCCAAGTTATCCCGCAATGCTTGCAAGGGTTCCGATTGTGATGCCAGTGGGAAACGATCGCGGCGATCACCCAGGGCTGCGAAATACGCTGTCTGCATAGCACTTTGGTATGTGGTGATCCCATCCCTTAGAATATCGACCAATGATTCCATCGCGACGACATTCAAGGCCCGCTGGAGTTTCAAAATCGGGATCATAAAGCCAACTTTGGCCTCTTCCCGCACCTTGTCGCGAGCGACGGTCATGCCCACAATACGGTTATCAAGCGAGGGACTCCACACCGGCGAACCACTAAATCCCGGCTCAATGGCGTAGCCAGGAACGTTGGGGTCGCCCATCTGCACCAAGCCCGTTTGGTCGTACACAGCTCCCATGAGTTCTCCCTTCGCCCATCCACCCGGATCAAGCTTGCTGGGAAAACCCAGTACGCGGAATTCTTCATCCCAATAATCTTGCCCAGCATACAGCGACAGGATGCTGGCTCCATCGGGCATCGGATCTTGCAGCTTCAGCACAGCAATATCGCTATCTAATTGCTGATTGCCAGGAGGATGTCGCCAATAAATCACCTCAGCAGTCAATGGCGATTCATCACACTCACGATAGTCCAGCGGCACTTTCTGCCCCAACATCTCGGAACCTGAAATCTGATGCGATTTCTTACTGTGACCCAATGCCTTGGCAACCACATGGGCACAGGTGAGCAGGTAGCCATCAGCGACAAAAAAGCTGACGCCCACAACCGAACTGCCTCGGCAAACCTGGGCGATCGCGGCTAGATACAGTACCTCGTCAATCTGTATTGCCATCTGTACCTAACGGCTAATCCCTAGTCCACTTCAGCGTGATTTCAAAGTTCACATCACCGCCAACAGAGGAGAAGATAGCACCGGCATCGGCACTGAGTGTCAGGCCAAACTTAACTTCCACCTCATCGGCTGGAGTCATCAGTCCTGACTTGAACCGAGAAATGATGGCACCTGCAACGGGCTGTACTGCATCTAGAGCCTGACCTAGCGTCTGGGTTGCCTTGTATACCATTTGGCCAGCATCCAAACCGACCTCTTCGAGCGCACTGTCATCATTAGGCACAGGCACAGCAAATAATGCCGTAGTATTACTCCCATCCTCTAACTCAAATTGAGCGATTACTTTTTCTTCCATATTCTTTTATTCACTATGAAGCAAAATAGCAAGTGCCACGCCAACGCTAGCACCGAGACGGTAGTAGCACCAACACGACGTCAGACTTTTACGGAAAAATGAATAATTCTTGGTGATTTTACTTCCTCAGCCTGTCCCTACAACAACGACGCTCAAAACAGGGTGGTCAATCTTTTGTCGTTTGATTGAATTGCAATCAAACGACAAAAAAACCTAATCAGCCCTACAAAAGCAGGCCGTGGGGCAGATATCTTCAACAAGCTGTCGATCCACAAGACAGCGACTCGACTTGAAAATAATACAAATTAAGTGGTCAACTCATGGGCCTGTAACTGCCAGATACAACTTCGTCCCTGGAAATGCTCCGCTAGAAATTGGCGGATTTGCTCCAGCGACCAGCTCAACCGGCTAGCCTTCTGCTGAATAGCCGCATGGACTTCCTCAAAGGGAATAGGGGCTGGAATATAACCCTCTACGCTTTGTGGAAAACGCAGCCAATCCCCCCGCACCCCCCTGAAAGAATATTTTGTTTGAGGAAGAGGCTCATCCAGGGGATCACACTTCATAGCTCTCTCTAGGGTGTAAACTTCCGGGTTATTGCGTCGTTCCAGCGTTCGCGAAGCGTTCCCAGAGGGAAATCGCGCCTTTTCCCCTTCAGCCCTCGCCTGAGACGGTGAAACCCTTGCAGGCTCTGGCGGTTTACACGCTTCGGCAGACTCATGGGTGTTCAAGCAATGCTCGGGATGCCAAAGTTCCAGATTCTCGGATCGATAAAGCGTCTTAGAGCTGATATGGGCTTCACAAGCGATCGCCGCCGCCCGTTGCTTGATCGCCATCGGTAGCACCTCTCGCTCTCGCAACGCCTGCATCGCCACTCGAATTCGCTGGCAGGCGTCCTCCGCGAGCTGGTCATTCAAATTCAGTACTGGCGGTGCGTTGGTTTTCCGGTCACGCTTGGGGTCGCTGCTCAAGGGCCAGTAATAGATTGGGGCTGGCGATCGCTTAGCCATGTTTCTTCATTTTTTGTCGTTTGATCAAATGTTAACCAAACGACAAATGGATGGTAGATGAGTTAGGGAGCACGACGCGATTCCCCTTGTACGCCTCCAGCAGCTTGAATAGTAGTATTTGGCTTGATGCCGACAATCACTCCTCACTGGTGACACCGGCTGAGTCAGCACACCAGAGCGATCGCAGTATTGGGACAGGGAGGCGATCACTCTATTTTTTGAGCGTTACGGTAGCAGCATCGCGATGACCTCTGAGGAATCGAGGGTTAGCAAAGGTGCGATCAGCATCAGGCGGGATAGGCGATCGCTGCCGTTTCACTTTCACAGGCTTGGATGGCAACGCACCAGCAGATGAGGACGCGATCGTAGAGAGGCTCAGTGCCGTCTCCTGCAAATTCTTGAATCCGATCAACCCTCCAGCCATCCAGTGGGGGTGCTTCAGCGCCAACTTCAGGAAGGCATTCATCCGGCTCCGGCCACGCCAAGGCAACGTCTTCGCTGCTGATGCAGAGATACATCAACCGTTGGTTGCCTATTTGACGCAAAGGTAGTTGCGCAATTGCACCATCCGGCGTCAACACCGCCACACTGAAGCGATTATTCGTTACCCGTGTCGAGGTATAAGTTTCGACGTGAGCAACCTGCCATACCTGATCATCCCAGCGGCGGACATCCCCTAACTGCAGAGGAATCAGACCGATTTCGAGAGAGTGGCCCTCATCTTTGTAGGTATGGGATGCCTCGCGGGGTCGTAAAAAGATTAACTGGGTAATGTTCATTGCTCCACCTCGCTCCTCAATAAGTAGATAAAAGGATGAGTGTGTATCTGGTGGTTCAAAGGGTGTCGCAGGATTCCCACCCCAACAGGATCCTCACCACCGGAATAGGTGAGGATGGCTTGACCACCTTAAAGGTTCAAAATCTTGCTGCTTAGCGGGCAGCCTGATGCCTAGCCGTTGTCACGTTCGGCCTCTGGATGGCTGCCGAATTAGTCGTCAGGCCCTTCCTCTGACTGACGGTTCAATAAGCTCTGGATAGCAGCACGAAAGGCTTCGTGTTCGCGC
>JBCBJE010000037.1:0-12872 GCA_038523735.1 Cyanobacteria bacterium J06626_18
CCAATGATGCTCGCTATTGCGACACTGCCAGCTATGGTGGGCTCTGTCGAGCGGCGGATCTTCTTGGACAACTTAGCGATCCTTACTATTTAAAGAAATTGCCCTTACTGTTCCAAGAATTTGAGGAAATCGGTATGAATCTAGCTTTGGGCTATGAAACGCCTGAGGAATTGAAAGGCCATTATCCTCACTTCTGTTGGCATGTGGTATATCCCTATTTGCGGAACAGCTTGCGATATTTGTCTGTGACTAGTAAAGGGCGAAAGATCGTTGCTCAACTCTATACAACTCTTTGTATGGCAGAGTTAACTCAGCCTCCCAACGACGCCACCAACTCTCGCCTGAAAAGGCTGACAGACGAGACTGAGCTGATGCCCTGGCAGGAAGCTGGATTTACGTTTACTTGAAGAGGGAAGTGGGAGAGAGGGGGCGGCGGCGATGGGTAGTGGGTAGTGGGTAGTGGGTAGTGGGTAGTGGGTAATGAGAACCCGGTTAACTAATCCCAATTACCGATTACCAAGAACTATCAACCATCAACGCAGGGCTGTGCCCTTCCCGCAGGTTAGAACCAAGAACCAAACATTGGCTGCAAATACATAACCCAACCGGAAGGATTGGCGGTATCCTGTATCACTGAATTACTCAAGTGGCGAAAACTGGTTGACTTATGCTGAGCAGTGTTTGGCAACACATTACTTTGAATCGGTTTGCGCTTTATCAATGGCGTGAGGTGAGTCTGATTCATCGTTTGCTGGGGTTTGTGCGATCGTGGCGGCACGGGAGTTTGCTGTTGCAGTGGGGCGATGTGATTGGCCTCGTTATGGTGGCGATCGTCTTTGCCCTGGCTCCCTACGTCTCGACAACGCTGATTGGTGTACTACTGCTGGCCTGTAGCGCCTGGTGGGTATTGCTGACCGTTGCCGATGAAGCCGGTGAGGGACTGACTCCTATTCATCTATTGATAGCCGCGTACTGGGGCATTATGGTGCTGGCGACAGCGGTATCTCCGGTTAAAGCAGCAGCCATTGCGGGGCTGATCAAGCTCACGTTAAATATTTTGCTGTTTCTACTCATGGCTCGCGTGCTGCGTTGCCCCCGCTTGCGGATGGGACTGATAACGGTATACCTGCTGACAGCGCTGGTGGTTTCGGTCTATGGGCTGCGGCAGTGGTTTTTTGGAGCCGAAGCTCTGGCTACTTGGGTAGACCCAACTTCCAACTTGGCGGGTACAACTCGGGTATACAGCTATCTGGGGAATCCGAATCTGCTGGCCGGGTATCTAATTCCCGCTGTGATGTTCAGTGGTGTGGCGGTGTTTGCCTGGGCTCGCTGGATGCCTAAGTTGCTTGCTATCGTGGCCCTGTTAGTTAACACCCTGTGTCTGGTCCTTACGTTTAGCCGCGGGGGATGGCTGGGCTTTGTTGCGGCTGGCTTTGCCTTACTGGTGCTACTGATGCAGTTCTGGAGTGTGCGCTTTACGGCCTTCTGGCAGCGCTGGGCCATGCCTCTATTGATTGGCGGCTCTGTTGCTTTCTTGGTGATGGCGGTAGCAGCGTTGGAGCCGTTACGCGATCGCGTCATGAGCATCTTTGCGGGGCGTGAGGATAGCAGTAACAACTTCCGCATCAATGTGTGGATCGCCGTGATTGACATGATTAAAGACCGGCCCTTTTTGGGCATTGGTCCCGGCAATGACGCCTTTAACAAGGTGTATCCGTTCTATCAGCAGCCCCGCTACACAGCTTTGAGCGCATATTCTGTCATTTTGGAAATTGCCGTGGAAGCGGGTTTGATTGGACTCGCGATCTTCTTTTGGCTGCTCACGGTTACCTTTGGCCAAGGATGGCGACAACTCCAGCACCTGCGCGATCGCCAGTCACCGTACGCCTACTGGCTGATTGCAGCGCTGGCGACGATGGTGGGGATGCTGGTGCATGGTTTGGTAGATACGATTTGGTATCGTCCCCAGGTCAGTGTTTTGTGGTGGTTGATGCTGGCACTGGTGGCTAGCTACTACACGGATAAACCCAAAGCGCTCGCGCCTGAGTAGAGAAGTAAATATCTTGGGGTAGCTCTTCTGGTGCAGGCAGTAGGGCGAAGATTTTAGTCTGACCTTGAGAAGGTTGCCTGAGGACATTTCGCTGTTTTCAGACTTCGGCTTCGCGCGTCCTTTGGCCTACGACCAGGTTTGCCATCCTGGACCTCGCGACAGTAGCAGGGGTAAGGTCAATCAATCGGTTGGGTTCAGCCCAATTGAGGTCGGAGTATATGGAGGTTTAGCAGGTACTTCACAGTGAAAATTAGCCGTTGCTCTTTTGGGAAAAGGTTAGGCGCAAGTTTGTGAGCGCTAAACACTTACCATGGCAGTACCCGCCATTACTTGCCCCTTTTTACTGCATGTTTCCCGAAGTTCTCCCGGCTGCTGTGAGCAACCTCACCGAATCCACCTCGGTTGAGCTAGCGAAAGCAATTCGTCAGGTGCCAATTAAAACAGACTTGAGCGATCGCCCCATCGCCACCGCCTATGTTTGTCAGGGACAGGGACAGCCGCCGCTGATGCTCCTGCACGGGTTTGACAGTTCTTTGCTGGAATTTCGGCGCTTTGTTCCTCCGCTAGCGGCATTCCGCGAAACCTGGGCGATCGATCTACTCGGCTTTGGCTTTACCGACCGTACTCAAATCCCGAAGATTACCCCCGATGCCATCAAGCATCATATCTACTGTTGTTGGCAGCAGCTGATTAATCAACCTGTGGTGTTAGTTGGAGCTTCTATGGGCGGTGCTGCGGCGATCGACTTCGCGCTTAGCTATCCAGAGGTCGTGAGCCACTTGGTTCTGCTGGACAGTGCCGGTTTTGCTGCCGGACCTGCGATGGGTAAATTCATGTTTCCGCCGTTAGATCACTGGGCAACCGCGTTTCTCAAAAATCCAGGCGTCCGTCGTCGCATCAGTCTCCAAGCTTACTGCGACCCAGCTTTCGTGACGCCCGACGCGGAAGTCTGTGCCTCCTTGCACCTGGAATGCCCCAATTGGTCAGAAGCCTTAATTGCCTTCACTAAAAGCGGTGGCTATAACTTTCTGAGCCCACGGATTGCTGACATCACCATGCCAACCCTGATTCTTTGGGGACGCCAAGACAAGATTCTGGGTACGAAGGACGCTAGCCGATTCCAATCACAAATTGCGCGATCGCAGCTAGTTTGGCTAGAGGAATGCGGCCATGTGCCTCATCTGGAAAAGGCGAAAGAGACGGCTGGGGCGATTGTGGAGTGGCTAGGAAGGGTGATGGATTGACGGGGTGATGGAGTAGTGGGTAAGTGGGTAGTGGGTAAGTGGGTAGTGGGTAATAAGAACCCGTTCAACTAATTACCGATTACCAATTACCGATTACCAAGAACCATCAACCATCAACTACCGACGATTAACGATTAACCAATAACCAAGAACGAAGAACCAAGAACGAACAACCCACATCCCGACTTTTTGAGTGAATCCTATTTAACGACTCGATGCCGACTTTGCCCCTATGCTGTTAGAGGTGTTAGTGACCTGTCAGAAGTGTTGGTAAAGGAGTAGTAGGGCAATGCGGCGACGACATCTGCTGAAACATGGGGCGGCATTCACCACTGGGGTTTCGTTAGCGGCCCTGATTAATGCCTGCAGTCCCAGTTCTGAACCGACTGCGGAGTCTACTGAATCGGGTGCATCGGCTGAGGGTGAAGCGGTTGCTGATAGCGGTGCGTCCACAGAACCTGCGGTGCTCACGGTGGTTCAAGGAGGCGGGTTTCCTAACGGACTTGACCTGCATCAGGTCGGGACTAACCGACCGGCTTACGGCATTTCCTGGTGTTTGTACGATCGCCTCGTTACTTTTGGCACCAAGACCCTGCCCGATGGTTCGCTCTCTTACGACTACACTGTCATCGAGCCAGAGTTGGCCGAATCCTGGACGGTTGCCGACGACGGCCTATCGGTGACCTTCAACCTGCGCCAAGATGCCACTTTCCACGATGGCACCCCCGTTACCGCTAAGGATGTGAAATGGTCCTACGATCGCGCGGTCTCTGTCGGCGGCTTCCCTTCCTTTCAGATGAAAGCCGGTGCCCTCGAGAAGGTTGATCAGTTTGTTGTTGTCGACGACTACACCTTTCGAGTCGATTTCCTACGACAGGACAAACTGACGCTGATGGACATGGCTGTGCCCATCCCAGCCGTTATGAATTCAACCTTAATTGAGCCGAACGTCACTGAAGCGGATCCCTGGGGGCTGGAGTGGGTTAATGCCAATCCAGCCGGGGGTGGCGCCTACACGCTCGACACCTTCCAGCCCGAAGAGCGTGTGGTGTTAGTTCGCAATGAAGATTGGAAATCGGGTCCGATGCCTGCGATCGAGCGGATCATTTGGCTGAATGTGCCTGAGGCTGGCAATCGTCGTGCCCTGCTGGAAAAAGGCGATGTGGATGTCAACTACGAGGTCTCGGAAAAAGACATCAGCGAACTGAAGGCTACCGATGAGTACACCATCGTCTCGACGCCGATTGAGAATTGTCTGTACACCATCGACCTCAACTCTCAGTCTGAATTAGGGGGCGCACCGAATCCCTTTAGTGATGTGAAAGTGCGGCAGGCAGTGGCCTATGCTATGCCCTATGACGCGATCGTTGAGACTGCTCTCTACGGCGAATGCGTGCCTATGTATGGGGCCAAAGACTTTGAGCCCACAACCATCGACTGGCCCCAACCTTTCCCTTACAACACCGATATGGATAAGGCTCGATCCCTCATGGCAGAGTCCGGTTACCCAGACGGCTTTGACACCACATTGGCCTTCAATTTAGGCACGCAAGAATGGGCTGAACCCATGTGCGTGTTGGTGCAAGAGTCTCTGGCCGAGATTGGCATCAACGTCACGCTAGAAAAAGTCCCCGGCTCTAATTTCCGGGCCGTCCTGGTCGAAAAAACCCGCCCTATGATTGTGAACAACTTCGGCGGCTGGCTCAACTACCCCGACTACTTCTTTTTCTACTCCTACCACGGCCAAAATGCGACCTTCAACGGCAGCGCTTACCAAAACCCCGAACTTGATAAGCACGTAGACGCCGCCCTAGCCACCAAACCCGGCGACCCTGTCTACGATGAAAACGTCAAAGGCTTCCTCAAAATCGCCTTCGAAGACATGCCCCGAATCGTCGTTGCACAACCCTATCTATCCGTCGCTATGCAGTCCAATGTTGACGGCTATCAGTACTGGTTCCACCGGCAGCTGGATTATCGGCAGTTGAAGAAAGCGTGAGTAGGGAGTAGGGAGTAGGGAACAGGGAATAGGGAACAGAAAGGAGTTTGGAGCCAACCCTCTGCCTTCTACCCTCCACTCTCTACTTCTTTCCCTTGCCCTCACTCCCACTCCCCTCCACTCCCCCACTCCCCTCCACTCCCCCACTCCCCTCCCTCCCAATGTCCCGCCCTTCTACCCTCACCGTCGTCACCCGCCGAGTAGCTGCTGCGATTCCCAGTATCTTGGGCGTGATTGTCATTACTTTCGTGCTGACGCGGGCGCTGCCGGGGGATCCGGCGGCTTATTTTGCTGGCCCCGCCGCAACGCAGGAGGCGGTTGATCAGATTCGAGTAAGTTTAGGGCTCGATCGCAGCTTGCCAGAGCAGTTTTTGATCTACGTTGGCGAACTACTGCGGGGCGATTTGGGGATCTCATTGACAACGGGGCAGACAGTGCTGTCAGATTTGCTGACGCGGTTACCGGCTTCGCTGGAACTGACCTTGGCCGGTTTATTCTTGGCGCTGACGCTGGCTTTACCGTTGGGAATTTTAGCGGCTACCCATTCTGGGTCTTGGGTAGACCATGGTGTCCGAGTCTTGGCCACAGCCGGAGTTTCGCTACCGACCTTTTTTACCGGGCTGCTATTGATTTACGTGTTTTATTTTCGGTTGGGGGTGGCTCCGGGGCCGGTAGGACGCTTGGATATTTTGCACTCATCGCCTGAGCAGGTGACGGGACTGTTTTTGGTAGATAGTTTGCTAGTGGGCAGCCTGGACACTTTTGGGGCGGCGCTTTCTCAACTGGTATTGCCTGCCATCACGCTAGGTTTGTTTGCCTTGGCACCGCTAGCGCGGGTAACACGGGCCGCGATGTTGGGCGTTCTATCCAGCGATTTTATCCGCACCGCGCGAGCCAGCGGGTTGGCGCCGCACACGATTCTGTTTGGCTATGCGTTTCGCAATGCGATGCTGCCGATAGTCACGACTTTAGGGGTGGTGTTTTCCTTTCTACTGGGGGCCAATGTGCTGGTGGAAAAGGTGTTTGCCTGGCCGGGAATTGGTTCTTATGCGGTGTCGGCGTTGGTGGCTTCGGATTATGCGGCAGTGCAGGGATTTGTGTTGACGATGGCGCTGCTGTATGTGGTGCTCAATTTGCTGATTGATTTGCTGTATACGCTGATTGATCCGCGGGCGGGGGTGGAATCGTGATGGGCTTGAGAAATGCGGGGGGGTGAGGGGGCGGGAGACGGGATCATCGCGTGTGTGAGAGTGAGGGGACGGGGGGAGACGGGATGAATCCCGTCTGTACGGTGGCTGTGATTTGGGATGAAGGGGGGATCGAAATTTGATATCAGCGTCTGTGGAGTCTGGATGGGCTCGGGTTCGTTACGCCATTAGCGAAAACGCCGTTACCTTTGGGGCATTTGTGCTGTTTTTCGTGATGGTGGTGTTTGCGGTTTTGGGCAGCATGATCGCCCCCTACGATCCGCTAGCCAGCAACGCTACCCTGGCGCTATCGCCTCCCTCGGCTGCCCACTGGTTTGGCACCGATGATTTGGGACGGGATATTTTAAGTCGGGTGATGGTTGCCACGCGGCTAGATCTGGGGATTGCGGTTGTGGCGGTAGCGTTATCGTTCGCCTTAGGGAGTATTTTGGGCACCTGTGCCGGCTACTTTGGCGGGTGGTGCGATCGCATTATCAGCCGTGTCGTCGATACCATCATGGCCTTCCCGCTCTTCATTCTGGCCATGGGACTTGTCGCGGCTCTGGGGAATACCGTCGAAAACATCATCTACGCCACCGCTGTCATCAATCTGCCCCTCTACACCCGCGTTGTCCGTTCCGAAATTCTGGTGCGTCGCGATGCTGGCTATGTGGAAGCCGCGCGCCTAGCTGGCAACAGTCACCTCCGGATCATGGCCAGCCACTTATTCCCCAATGTGTTGCCGGTCATGATGGTTCATGTGTCGCTGAATATGGGCTGGGCCATCCTGAACGCCGCTGGCCTCTCCTTCATTGGTCTCGGTGTCCGCCCACCCACCCCAGAATGGGGCATTATGGTCGCCGAAGGCGCCACCTATATTATTTCCGGCGAGTGGTGGCTAGCCATTTTCCCCGGCGCAGTACTGATGCTGGCTGTCTTCTGCTTCAACCTGCTAGGCGATGGCTTGCGAGATTTGATTGATCCGAGAATGAGGACGTGATGAACAAAGCCACCCAAACCTCCCTCCTTTCGGTTCGAGGGCTATCGGTGGAGTTTCGGACGCGGACGGGCACGGTCAGGGCGTTGGAGAACGTGAGCTGCCAGATCAATCAGGGCGAGACGATTGGCATTGTGGGCGAGAGCGGCTCGGGGAAATCAGTTTTGGCGCTGACGATTCTGGGGATTCTCGATCGCGCCGGACATGTCACCAGCGGCGCGATTCTATGGAGCCAGGGAACAGGGACCTGGGACCTACTCAAGACGTCTGAGAAGAAACTGCGACAGATGCGGGGCAAAGAGCTGTCGATGATTTTTCAGAATCCTCGGGTAGCGCTGAATCCCATCCGCAAAGTGGGAAAACAGATTGTGGACGTGCTACGGTGTCACACTGATTTGCCCCGGACGCAGCTTAAAAAACGCGCCCTGGAACTACTGACCAGTGTCCAAATTCCGGACCCGCAGCAGCGCTATGAAGCCTATCCTTATGAGCTGTCCGGAGGGCTTTGTCAGCGCATTATGATTGCTTTGGCACTGGCCTGTTCACCCCAGTTACTCATTGCCGACGAGCCTACGACGGGGCTAGACGTGACGACACAAGCGACGGTGATGAATCTGCTCAAGACGCTGACTACGGAACATCACATGGCAACAGTCGTGATTACCCATGACTTAGCCCTCGCCTCAGAATATTGCGATCGCATCGTCGTCATGCATGCCGGCCATGTCGTCGAAAGCGCTCCAACGTCTGCCCTCTTTCGTGCCCCGCGTCATCCTTACACCGCCAAACTCATCGCCGCCACCCCCGAACCTCACAAAAGCTTCGACGATCTTCTCCCTATCGTTGGCAGTCTACCCGACCTTCGCCGTCCCGACCTTCCCCCCTGCCGATTCATTAGCCGCTGCGATCGCGCCACCGAAAAATGCCAGCAATCCTCCCTGCAGTATCACCAAATCGACGACAGGCATTGGGTGGGATGTTGGCATCCGTTGGAATAGTTATTGGTTATTGGTTATTGGTTATTGGTTGTTCGTTATTCGTTGGTAGTTGATGTTTCTTGGTAATCGGTAGTTGGTGGAGTTGTGGCGAGACATTTGGAGCTTAGAGTCTCAATGGGTGGTAAATATTCGGACCAAATGCCTCGCCATTACAGATTTCTCTTTCCATTCCCGTGTCCCCATGTCCCCATGTCCCTCTCATCTTCCCTTTTCCTGTTCGGCTGACGCTTACGGCGAAGCCTTTCCCCGTTAACTTACTACCCCATCACTCCATCACCCCATCACTCCCTTTGCTTCCCATCACCCATTACCCACTCACCATGTCCCCCCCTCCCCTCCTACAAGTTTCAGGACTGACCAAGCACTTCCCCGTCGCCTCCAGTATGAGCCGCTGGTTTCCAGTCTGGGGTGCGATCAAAGCCCAATACCTGCATGCGGTGGATGGCCTTGACCTGGTGATCCACCCTGGCGAAAGTGTGGGTTTGGTGGGCGAGTCTGGATGTGGTAAATCCACCCTGATTCGGTTGATTGCCCGCTTACTAGAGCCGACTGCGGGGACGATCGCGTTTAATGGTGCCGATATTGGTCGGGTCCCGGTCGGAGCCTTTGCTCACAGTTCCCATCGGGCTGAACTGCAGATGGTCTTCCAAGATCCAAGTGATAGCTTGAATCCCCGATTTACCGCTTTTGACACCATTGCTGAACCCATCCGGCGACTGAGTTCAAAACAAGATCGCCAACACCTTCAGCAGCGAGTGGCTGAGTTAGCCCAACAGGTTGGCCTGCCCCAGGAATTGTTAAGTCGCTTTCCCCATCAGCTCTCAGGCGGACAAAAGGCACGGGTAGGCATTGCCCGAGCGATCGCGTTGAACCCCAAGCTGTTGATTCTCGACGAACCAACCTCAGCCCTGGATGTATCAGTGCAGGCGGTGATTCTGCATCTGCTGGCAGATCTCAGGCAGCAGCTCAACATGAGCTATCTGTTCATCTCTCATGATTTAAATGTGGTGAAGCTACTGTGCGATCGCGTTCTGGTGATGTATCTGGGCAAGTTGGTAGAGACCGGTCCCGTAGAGGCAATTTTTAGCCAGCCGCGCCATCCTTACACCCAGTCGTTGATAGCCGCCATTCCTGCCTTTGCCGCTAACCCTCACAAGCTACCCCTCGTGGGAGAACTGCGGAGCCCCATTAATCCCTCGCCGCACGTTTGCCGACTCTACGGTCGGTGCCCCAAGGGTGATGACCACTGCCAACAAGAAGCCCCAGCTCTAGAACCGATCGACAGCAATCACTGGGTTGCCTGTCACTATGCCGAAATATCGCAGTGAATTCAGAGCTGTCTGAGGCAACTAACTTCAGCGCATGAGCCTGCTGTTCCGATAAGGTGACGAGACTTTGCCATAGCTTCAAGCGATCGCGGGTTTAGCCCCTTTTCCATAAACTTGGCACCGCATGTCTTTTCCGGAATCGATATCGAGGGCATCGTAAAAACATCCAGTGCTTTAAGCACAACGCGATTCTACAGACTCCGCT
This sequence comes from Cyanobacteria bacterium J06626_18, assembly GCA_038523735.1. GTDB lineage: Bacteria > Cyanobacteriota > Cyanobacteriia > Phormidesmidales > Phormidesmidaceae > SIO1E4. The sequence goes on from JBCBJE010000037.1 coordinate 10,009, forward strand.
ACATTCAACAGCCTCTGGTGCCTTGTGCATCAGAGGCTGTTGTTTTTAGGTATTCAGGAGTGCTTGCAACTGGGCCGCACCCAACGGATATCAGGTAAGGGCGCGGCATCGCGCTAAGGTCTCATTTAGATGACAACGTAGCTAGATGACAACGCAGCTCCCGGCCTGACTCTGGGCAGCCAATACGAAATCCTGTTTGTCGCCTACCCCCACGATCCAAGGGCGCGAGCCTTACGCCCCTGCAGTACTCACTGATCTTGAATAGGGAGCATTGAATGCGGGTTCGGTATACCGAACCCGCATTCAATAACCATCGATTCTCAACCGCTCTAGCGCTCAATCACTTCCTCTTCAATTAGATCATCACCGACAGAACAGCTGATGGCAGGGGCGTTTTCTTCGTAGCGAAAATCGCCATAATCCTGCTCTGAAGTGCAAAGCGTCGACCCGATAAAGTTGCTGTCCACCAAAATGGCTTCGCGCAGGTCAGCATCCTGCAAATCAGCTCCCATAAACAAGCTGTCTTCAATGTAAGCATTGCCAAACATGACATTGGTCAGCGTCGCGTCGCGAAAGTCAGCTTCGATAAGAGTCGCGTCATCGAGGTTGGCCAGATTGAAATAGGTTCCCTGGGCCACTGCCCTGCCAAAATAGGCTTCCGTCAAATTAGCCCGACTTAGATCAGCACCACTGATATCGGCTAGGTAAAAGTTGGCATTGTTCAGATCGGCATCCCGTAAATCTACCCCCCGTAAATCGAGTCGCCTGAGATCGGCGTCGGCGAGGTCACACCCAACACACGTCCTCTCAGTAATAAGCCGTTCGAGATCGTCTTCGTTAACGGCGGACGCGGGAGCAGTGAACATCCAGCCACTGGTTACCACCAGTCCTGCAATCAGGAACGAGCGATGGGGCAAGGTGCGATCGCGGTGATTCATCATATATGTTCTCCCGTGGGTGTAAGCCGCTGTCTGTTGTTCTAATACTGTCAAAGGACTACAGACTCTGACAAGCTAAGTCAGTTCCGCCTACAAAGGCGATGTTCTGTAGTTTTTTGAAAAGATTCGTACGAGTTTGCCGTATCGCCCAATAATGATGAGTGTTTCCAGTGTCTTCAGCCGACTTGTTCTGCGCTCAGAACATACCGTACCTGATTTAGACATACGTCGCTTTGCGGGGCAGTCAGGTATAAAAAATCGGTATCGATTTAGGGGAATTTCCCCAAATTGGGGCACCTAAGTGAAGAGAAGCAGTCTCTGCAATATGTGAGCAACTTAAGGGTGAATTATGAAATCGAATACAGCGCTCAAGTTTGTGGCTTTTGCTGCGGCAACCATCGGGGTCTTAGGAACCACAGGCAGAGCCTGGGCTCAATTTACGTCTCAAGAGGTTGATCAGGGCCGGTTCCTAACCGTAGTGCAAAGAACAACTTCAAGGTTCTTACCTTACAAGCTCTATCTGATCCGACAGATTAGTGACTCGCGTCCCTGCTATCAGGTCAGTGGCTCTAGCCCAGGTGAAGTCGAACCGCTTTGGACAACCTTTGACTTCAGTGGCGTCTGTGGCCGCTCCTCCGACAGCAACGGCTATTCCATTCGTGTGAATGGGCAGGATCTTGGCACAGGCTACAAGCTAGACGTTCAAGAAAGCGGCGATGAGCTAGTTCTAACTGGACAGGGTAGCGATGGAACAATGATCATTGGCCGTACCGGAGGCATCAGCGATACAGGTTTTACCGAAATTGAACTTGAGCCAGGATGGCGGATTACCCAGCGCGTGTTCCAAGGAGGCACACTGGGCCATTACTACTTCACCAGCGATGCAACCTTAGCTGAACTGCTCTCCGATGAGCCGATAGCCGCCAACCCACCCCCCACGAACATTCCTCCGGATACCTCTGAGCCTGCTCCCTTCCCGGATGTCCGTGGCGATATCTATGCCACCGAAATCGCGAACGCCGTCGAGATCGGCTTTGTATCAGGTTTCCAGGATGGTACCTTTAAGCCCTTACAACCAGTGACGCGCGAAGAAGCGGTTTCTATGGTGGTAGAGGCGCTGCGGGCGCAGCTACCCGATGGCACTCAGCTGCCGGTCGTTCAGCTAGCTGCTGATCCCTATCCGGACGTCCCCACCGATCGCTGGAGTGCTGAAAAGATCACACTCCTAAAGGAAATTGGCATCGTCAGTGGTGATCAGTTCGGCAACTTCCGGCCTACTGACACCATTACGCGGGCCGAACTGATGGCTCTGATGCGGCGAACCGCCGAATCGTATCGCAACTACCTGGGCCTTTCGACGACGCTGGAGCCTACCGAAGATATCTTCAACTTCTCCGACACGGGTGGTCACTGGGCTGAAGATGTCATTGTCCGGATGTCTGGCTACTGTGGTGTGGCGTCTCCCTTCAACGAGCAGGGAGACGCTTTCCAACCCAATTCTGAATCGCTCAGAAACTACACAGCTGCCGCGATCGAACGTTTGTTCGACTGCGGTACAACGCCGGAAGGTTAGTGACTCTCAAAGCTAAGCTTGCGGGCTGAGACTAAAGGGAAAGGCAGGTGAGGCAAGGGTGTCGAGGCGATCGCGACGCTTCCATCCTTACGTCTTTCCCCTACGAGTAGCTCATTCTCAGGCTGCACGCCGTTACGTTTCAGCAATGCGATTGCTAACTTAATCCCCCCGTTGTAGCCTAAACACAGCTGGGGGAAAGCTGGCATACGAGAACAGCGTATTGCCTAGCGCTGGGCGAGTGTCTTGTTGGTCACTGGCAGCGGCTGTGAAATCGATGCGGGCACTGTAGAAGAAGCTGCGGCCTTTTCTCGCTTAAGTTCCTTGACCTTCAAGACAATTAGGTATTCGTAAAA